>NZ_CAWPJH010000002.1:0-142197 GCF_963888445.1 Vibrio sp. B1-2 | reverse complement strand
CTAACAAAGCATTTAAGATGGATTCGCAACGCTTGGCGGTTTTAGTGTAAATTCAGTTTTTCCGTTTTAAGTGGTTTGCCGCGGCATAGGTGTTTAGCGTTGCTCACCACTTAACGCGGCGTTATGCGGTTTTGTGGCTAAGTATAAATGGAAATAGTTTTAATATGACAATTATTCAACTAACAGAAGAATTAATAAAACTAAATAAAATATCAGTTATAGTTTCTGAGGCTAAGAAAAATGAAAGAGTTACAGCTTCTAAATCAGATATAGAAGTCAGTATAAAATCGCTCTGTTTTAATTTGGAACGTAACCGACACCGAGAAGCTGTTGCTATTATTTTGTCACTTATGCTGTGGGATATAGATGAAGCCATAGCAAGACTTCGACGTTCTGGTATTTTAAGGCCTTCAAGGTATAAATTTAAATCTAAAGGTCTTGAAGTAGTTCTTGATGCTTCTCTAGAATTAATCAAACTACATGGTTGTAGAGCTGATCGATTAAAATATTTAATGTCTCTAAAAGTTTTACTAAAAGCCGCGCCCTATGCTTTTCGCATACGAAATAGTTTGATCATTCGTCTTAAAAGTCGAAAAAATGTTGCCCTAAAAACTTTATTAGTTATTGTTAATGAACTCTTTGTAAATCATAAATCTGGAAATTCAACTTTTGATTTTAATCATTTCGAAGCTTTAGGTTCAGAAGATGTAGCTCAAGCGTTTTCATACATTTTACATTTGATGCGCGAAGAAGTTGGAGTGACACCAAATAGTTGGATTTATGTGGATGATAAATTATGTGGAGAATCTGACAATATTTATATTAATTTATTGATTGATGCCGCCAAGTTAAATGAGTTTCTTGAAATTGAAACACTCATTGAAGGTATGCCTTATGAAATGAGTGAAAATGGAAAAAATCTTATGGTTTTTTCTACAGATGAGTCATTAGAGAAATCTATTAGGCTTGGATATATGCAAGCTGATATGCAAAGGAATATAAGAGTTCAAAATGTTTTAAAAGAACTATATAAACCAAATGGTAAAAACCAAACAGTTAATGATCTCGTAGCTTCAGCTTTTGAATCAGGAATGAGTGAGTTGGTAATGAAAATGGACTTCCCATTAGAGCGCTTAGTCTTTGTCATGCCACAGTCTAAAGATTTTTTTTCACCTATAAAATCTGACATGTTTTTTTTAGAGGAAATCCCATGCATTATAGGGGCAGGGATTGATGATTTTCTTGATAAAGATAAGGATCCTGCGGGAATTCTTATCAGTGATAATTTAAATGTATCTGATATTGTTAAAGTTCAACGTTTATTTAGCTTTATAAGCTCAGCATTTGAAGAAAAATTAAGAGGTATAGATAATAAAGAAGAACGTCGAATTTTGAAAGTAAGATCAGTAATTCCAGTTATGCATCATGATTCTTTATTGGAACAATTATTAATGCTTCTTCCACAGACGAAATCTGAGGAGGTTATTAAACTTTTAACGTTAGAAGAAAATGAAAGTTTTATTGATATTCAATATAAGCCGTTTATTAAAAGTGGTGACTATTATATTTTGTCTCCAGCCTTATTTTCTCGATCTAATTTAATTCGTAATGTTATTATCGCAAATAAAATGCGGAATAAGCTTTTAAAAAAAATAGATCCGATGCAAACTGCTGTGGCAAATGCATTGAGAGAGGCAGGATTTAAAGTTAAAGAAGAATTCACATACAATATTAATGGGAAACGTGAAACAGATATATTTTGTTGGTTAGACGGGAGATTGTTTGTTTTTGAATGTAAGAATTCATATCATCCATGTTCAGCACATGAGTTAAAAACTAGTTATGAACATATAAAGAAAGCAGAAGAACAATTAAACATACGGCTAGATTGGCTCAAAAATGCAGAGAATCAAGCTATACTCTTTGATGCTTTGGGATGGGATGTACCTACAACACAATATATACATACAGGAATAATCACAGCAAATAGATTATTTACTGGTTATACTAAAGGTGTTCACCCTGTCAGGCAAGCTCATGAGTTTATCAATGTTATATCTCGTGGGTTTGTAGGTAGAGAACCACTTCCGCCAATATCTTTTTGGAAAGGTTCTGATTTTTCAGTAAATGATTTAGTAGATTATTTAGATGGTAAAAGCATTGTTAGTATGCAAATGTCACTGTTGCAACCATCAGAAAAAGTTATTCCTTTAGGTGATATTTCTATCAAAATTTGCCGTTACATAATGAATCTTCCTCTGGCTAATAAAGAAAATAAACACTTTGTGACTTCAGAGAATTAACCACATAACAAACGCTTCAAGAGGGACAGCCAACGCGTGGTATTTTTATAATGCGTTGGTTTTTGTGATTACGGTGTTATGCGGAAAGTTGGTAGTAGCGTTGGCTGCCCCTTAAGCGGGCGTTATGCAACTCAGGTAAATTTAGTAGTTCAACCTTTTGGGGTTTCTCTGGCCATTCGTTTGGCGTTGTCGGCAAATGAGCATTTTTGCCCTAAAATTCGTGGTTCACTCAAACCGTAAAACAGGCAAGGTTCTTTGTTTGCCTCAATGAGTTTTGGTGCTGGCTTGCTGTCAATTCAGCGTGCTTAAAGTGTGGAAAGGGCAAGTTATTGGATCATTTCGCATTTGCTGAAAGTCTTGAACGGTGAGTTTGTCTGACACAAAAGCTTGGTTTGTTGCTGAAAAGTGGACTTTGTTTTGGCGGCTTATTTATCACAGTTCTTGCTTGGGTTGGTTCTTGAATCACTCAACCATTGCAATTGTGGCTTTTGGTCGTGTAAATTCCGTTTATCTCATTGAATTTGCATAACAAACGGCTCAAGAGGGATTGCCAACGCGTGGCGGCTTTAGTTCAAAATTGAAGTTCAGTGTTTACAGTGTGTTTTTTGAGTTCGGCTATGCGTTGTCAACCCCTTAGCCGGGCGTTAGCAAATTTATTCGACATCTAACTCGCATGGAGGAAAAGTAAGTGGAAATAGATAGAGATTCGATCATTGAATCACATAGGCTGGCAAGCCCGGGTCTTCGTTATCTAGGGCAAATCATTGATGGTGCAATAAGTGCCACGATATTCATTTTCTTTCTTTGGCTCGGTACTTTAATTGGTTTATCCCAAGCTTCATCAAGCTTAATAGCATTTTCGGCGGCTGCTTTATATTTTCTACTTTCTGACGGTTTACCTAAAGGGCAAAGTCTCGGTAAGAAACTACTAGGGATCTCAGTTATAGATTCGGTTACAGGAAAAAGTTGTAGTTTCCCTCAGTCATTTTTTCGTAACCTTCTGACACCAATAATTGGTATGATCGACGCGGTCTTTATTCTTGGCAAAAGAAGACAGAGGTTAGGTGACAAGCTGGCAAAAACAATCGTTGTAGTAAATTAGCTAACAAACGGCTCAAGAGGGATTGCCAACGCTTGGCGACTTTAGTGCAAAATTGAAGTTCAGTGTTTACAGTGTGTTTTTTGAGTTCGGCTATGCGTTGTCAACCCCTTAGCCGGGCGTTAGGCAAAGTGAGTTTTTATCAGCTAAATCGAGTTGAAATTGAACGGTAAATTCCATGTTCTCATGGCTGAACTTAAGCAATAAATAATCATCACATATTTGTTGTTTCTTGATCGCGTTGGGTTACTTTTCGCTGTGAATTCATCGGCAAAATAACCTTCGGCATTCAAACGTCCGCCGAGCATGCTACGCTCGTCACTTTTCTTCCAAATCGCTCAATTTGAGTTTTTTGTTTCTTTGCTGATTCAGCATTTTGGTTTATAAATGAATCGGTTAGTTTGTTTCAAGTTTACAAAAAAGCTCGTTCTTTGGTTTTGAAAGTCTCGGTGTCAATTGGTTGGCCTAACAAACGGCTCAAGAGGGATTGCCAACGCGTGGCGGCTTTAGTACAAAATTGAAGTTCAGTGTTTACAGTGTGTTTTTTGAGTTCGGCTATGCGTTGTCAACCCCTTAGCCGGGCGTTAGCATTCTGAGGACTTAAATAGTCATATTCAAATGGTAGAAATCAATCATCGCGTATAATAGTTGTGTGACAATTCACCATTTTGTAGTTTAATTATCCCTTGTAAAATTATTTAAAGTTAGTTGTGTTAATGAAAAGAGCAAATGTAAATTTAATGTTGAAAGCTTCCGGTGTTGTACTGTCTATATTGTCATTTTATAGTTTTGCTTCATTGAACTGTTCAGGTTTTTCTGGGTGTGAAAGAAAGTATTGTGAGATTGAGCAGCAAATAGAAAGTGCTCAGTTAGCTAATAATCAAAAAAAGATAGAAGGACTAAAAGTTGCCCTAGCGGAAGCCAAGTCCAATTGTAGTGACACAAAACTTAAGCAAGATTTAGCTGACGAAATTAAAGAAACTAAAGATAAAATTGCCGAATATAACTTAGATTTACAAGAAGCAAAGAGAAGTGGCAAGGATAACAAAGTCAGGAAATACCAAAATAAAATTCAAGAAGAAGAGCGTAAATTGGAGTCGCTTCTACAAGAGTTATCCGAATTAGGCTAGATAATGCTAACAAACGCTTCAAGAGGGACAGCCAACGCATGGCATTTTTATTATGCGTTGGTTTTTGTGATTACGGTGTTATGCGGGAAGTTAGTAGTAGCGTTGTCTGCCCCTTAAGCGGGCGTTATGTGTTGGATGAGTTTTCTACGATTTCATTGAGAATTCGTTTCATGTTTTCGGCAAGTTGGCTTGGTCGAAATGGATTATTAAACAACTTGAGATTGATGGTTTTCAAGGTTCTTGGGTTGCCTCAATTGCGTTTTGGATCTGGTTTGTGTTGTGTTTCGTCGGTTTCAAATCGCTTTAATTGAAATGTCTTTTTGACTGATTCATTTGCTGACATTCAGCTCTGAAAGTCTGGTGAAGCAAAAAATTTAACGGTTGCTGAAAGGGTGCTTTCTTTGTTGTTGATTCTGCAAGTGGCTTTCTTTGGCTCAGAACGCTGTGAAATTTAGGTTTTGGTAAGCATCGTCTTTGTACGTAACTTATTAAAATCTCTTCATTTCTACGGTGGTTTACTTTGAATTTACGGTAAAAATCACATAACAAGCAATTTAAGAGGGATTCCCAACGCTTGGCATTTTTGCTTCTACTTCAAATTTAGTGTTTACGGTACAATGCGTTAGGTTGGGTGGTAGCGTTGCTCACCCCTTAATTGGGCGTTATGTACAACCTACGGTTAAGCATACTCTTTGATTTTTCGTAGGGAATTACCAACTAAAGACTTATAAGTATCTACATCCAGTTTGCTCAGTGCGAAAATGTGGCTGTTTGCGTTAGTAGCGACTTTTCTGTTGAACTCAGTAACTATTGGTTCATCTATTTCAACTAAGCCACTTTCAAACCGGTGAGACTCAGTGATGACATAAGAATACTTAGGTGAAATTGGGTAGTATAAGTCCATATTTTCAGGTGCCTGAAACACATCGTCTTTAACGCAATAGTGCACGTTAATTGCAGGTTGGTCAGAGGTAATAAAGTTAGAGTTAGTGTTGTTTTCTAGTAAGGTGTGATTGTCGTTCTGGCGACTTGAGTACAAACTCAGTCCCATATTCATACCAAACATGTAACTAAAAAACCACCAAGAATGCTCCATGATCTTTCCTAGTTCAGGCTTGTTTTTTTTCATTCCTGTAATACAACGGACTTTGAAGTTCTTTGTTCTAGCCACTTGGTGCCCAAGGTACATCATGAATGAAATCATATTCTGGTCATTTTTCAGGGTTTCAATATTTCCCCGAGCTAACTCTTCAAGAATATGCGCTGCTGCGTTTTCATGCGCCGTATGCAAATTTTCTAACAGGTTACACTTAGAAGCTAAAATTGCCTGTTCAGCTTCGTCATTTTGTATGTTCGCACTCTTATACGCATTTTCCACCCGTTGAACTTTTAGAAAGTCCCAAAGGTAGTTTTTATGCTGCTCTTGTAATTTTTCCGGTGAACCCGATGAAAACATCAATATTGCATCAATGTGTTTTTGTTCTAGTGGAGTTAGTTGGTAAAAATCCTTTTCCATCACCAAGCCTCTGACACTGGTAAAGTCAATGTTGCCTTTACTAGTAACACAGAATAAATCTCTGTTGTTGGTCGACCACCTCAATAGGTAGTTTGCCCAAACATGGTGGTGCTTTCGTTTAGCTTGTAGGTCTTTTTCCACGTGTCCCCCTAACTTTTTTGGTATGATACCGAAGATAGAGCATGGGTAACAAGTTGTACATAACAAAGCATTTAAGAGTGATGCGCAACGCTTGGCGTTTTCGCTTCGCTCAAGTATAGCCAAGCGTCGCTCACACCTTAATGCGGCGTTAGGCAAAGTGAGTTTTTATCAGCTAAATCGAGTTGAAATTGAACGATAAATTCCATGTTTTGTGGCTTAACTTAAGCAATAAATCGTCATCACATATTTGTTGTTTCTTGATCGTGTTGGGGTGCTTTTCGTTGTGAATTTAGCGGCAAAATAACCTTCAGCATCCAAACGTCCGCCGAGCATGCTACGCTCGTCACTTTCTTCCAAATCGCTCAATTTGAGTTTTTTGTTTCTTTGCTGATTTGGCATTTTGGTTTATAAATTAATCGGTTAGTTTGTTTTAAGTTTATAAAAAAGTTCGTTCTTTAGTTTTGAAAGTGTCGGTGTCAATCGGTTGGCCTAACAAACGGCTCAAGAGGGATTGCCAACGCGTGGTGGTTTTAGTGCAAAATTGAAGTTCAGAGTTTACAGCGTGTTTTTTGAATCCGGCGGTGCGTTGTCAACCCCTTAGCCGGGCGTTAGCTGAGGTTAAGAACAATCATAAAATTAAGCGTTTATTTTTCTTAGTCTGAGGCTCTGGCTTTACACCTGAAAGTCAGCACTTTTCCATGTATCTCGCCAGTGGCACTGTTCGTGAAGTGGTTGAACTAACCGAAGCCTTCTTACGGGAAGTGATGTGCTTGTTTATTTCTTTGGTGTGGCTTCTTTGGTTTTGAAGCTCTTTCGCGCTTAAGTTGATTTCGCGCACTTGGTTGTTGGCTTCTTCGAAAGAATTCTTTGTAAATTTAAGTCTTAGAAGCTCGTCAGTTTTGCTGTTATTTCTTCTTTGCCAAGTGCGTTTCGTGGGTTAGGTTTTAGTTTCTCAGTTGTCCGTTTTACTTTGTCGCTTGAAAACAATAATTTGTTTCAAATTAGGCCGTTGGGTAGTCAATCTCCGGCTAAAGTGCAGCAGCTAACAAACGGCTCAAGAGGGATTGCCAACGCGTGGCGGCTTTAGTGCAAAATTGAAGTTCAGCATTTACGGTGTGTTTTTTAAGTTCGGCGGTGCGTTGTCAACCCCTTAGCCGGGCGTTAGGCTTAAAGATAGTAATTACAATGGAGATTAGCTATGAGTAAAAAAAGAGCATTTATCAGTTTTGATTACGATAATGACGAGGGGGCGAAAATCATGCTTGCAGGTCAAGCAAAGTTTCAAGATAGCCCTTTTGAGTTCAAAGATAACTCTGTGAAAAATCACTTGCTCGGAGATTGGAAAGAAAAAGTTCGTCGTCGCATGGATAATGTTGATGTGGTTATAGTTCTGTGTGGCACTAAGACTCATATAGCCACAGGAGTCGAGGCAGAACTTGAAATAGCTAAAGAAAAATCTAAACCGTATTTCTTATTGGCGGCATATCCTGACAAAACTTGTACTAAACCTAAAAATGCCTTGTCGTCAGATAAAGTCTATAAATGGACATGGGATAACCTTAAGTTATTAATAGGTGGTTCTAGATGACAGTTGAAGTGCCAGAAAGTAAGCTGTGGAACGAAATAGCTGAAGGTTCTACATACCCACCAAATGAACAATGGCATACTCACTTACTTGAACAGTATAAACTTTATGTGGAAATGGCAGATAGGATAAGTCAACGTCGAACATCAGCGAATACTTACTTCTTGAGTGTCAATTCCGCTATCCTAGCTTTTGTTGGTTATTTGACAGTTGATAAAAGTCCAGACTATATGTGGTTACTCGCTCTTGCAGGTAGCATGTTGACCATGTTTTGGTTCAATATCGTATTATCGTATCGAAACTTAAATTCTGCTAAATGGCAAGTAGTTCAGGATATTGAAAAGCGGTTACCTATCAGTCCCTACGATGCTGAGTGGGATTCCGTACAACGAGGAACAAATCCAAAGTTGTATCGACCAATCACACATATCGAAAGCTGGGTTCCTTGGGTGTTCTTTTTACTCCATTTAATAGTATTTATTCGGACGTTTCCTTGGGCTAATACATGGGCATATGTACAGAGCGTTGGTACATGCCTTGCCCAATAAGCCTAACAAAGCATTTAAGAGTGATTCCCAACGCTTGGCATTTTTGTCTCCGCGTTGGGTTTTGTGTTTACGGTGGTAAGGTTTAGTTTGGTGGTAGCGTTGCTCACACCTTAATGCGGCGTTAGTTGCTCACAGTAATAGGAAGCATTGTGGAAGAAAACCAAGTCAAAATCAGACCAGCTAGACTGCATGAATTAAAGCTGATTCATTCCTTAGTCACCTCTAATGACGAATGGACCAAGTTTAATGGCCCTTATTTTCCTTATTCTTATCCATCATTAGATCAGTTCGAAAAATCTTCGTTTCAGCAGTTAATAATAGGTTCTAATTCACAATTGGTTACGGTTGATGATATTCCTGTTGGTTCGGTTAGCTGTTATTGGGAATGTGAAGAAACTCGTTGGCTTGAAGCTGGAGTGGTGATCTACAATGCAGAATATTGGGGGCAAGGTGTTGCAGCCTCTGCTGTTCGCCTCTGGATTTCGTATCTTTTCGAAAATAAAGAAATTGAAAGGGTTGGCCTAACCACGTGGTCAGGTAATCCTAGAATGATGTCACTAGCTTTGAAATTGGGCTTTCAGCAGGAAGCTAAGCTTCGAAAAGTACGATATTACCAAGGCGAGTACTATGACTCATTAAAATATGGTGTATTGCGATCGGAATGGTTAGAACGCAACTAACAAACGCTTCAAGAGGGACAGCCAACGCGCGGTATTTTTACTATGCGTTGATTTTTGTGATTACGGTGTTATGCGGTAAATTGGTAGTCGCGTTGTCTGCCCCTTAAGCGGGCGTTAGTTGCTTTCATAAATAATAGGTAAGTACATGAAAGAGAAGTTGGTATCATTTGATCTCGAAACAGATCTAGTCATGTCATTGCGGTGCTTACTTGACGCTTTGTCTCAAATTGAAAGAGGGCAAAATACGTATTTTAAATGGGCAGTGATCTACGGACATAACTCTGTTCAATCGGCAATGTGTTTAGCTCTCATTACATCGGACTCACGTCTAGTTCGGAAAAAAGATAGTTATCACTCAGAGTATGGTGATTTAGATAATATCGAATGGCTTTACGAAAAACTGCGGAAAGAAGACTTTCTTCCTTACACGGGTAGCAAAGTAATTGATATTGAGCGTTTTGAAAAAGAAAAAATTAGCCGTTTGCAGGCAGTTAGAAATAAATTTATCCATCAACACCCATCGCTCTATGTCTTTACGTTTAATGAATTAGTAGAGTTAATCCGTATTTCTGTTGAACTAGTTGGTTTCTTAGTCAATGAAAGTGAGCGTCTAGCTATAAATGGGTATACACAATCTCAAATAAAGGGTTTGGTGGATGAGTTGAGCACGCAACTAACAAACGGCTCAAGAGGGATTGCCAACGCGTGGCGACTTTAGTGCAAAATTGCAGTTCAGTGTTTACGGTGTGTTTTTTGAGTCTGGCGGTGCGTTGTCAACCCCTTAGCCGGGCGTTAGCTGAGGTTAAGAAAAGTCATGAAATTACGTGTTTATTTTTCTTAGTCTGAGGCTCTAGCTTTACACCTGAAAGTCTGCACTTTTCCGCGTATCTCGCCAGTGGCACTGTTCGTGAAGTGTTTGAACTAACCGAAGTCTTCTTACGGGAGGTGGTGTGTTTGTTTATTTCTTTGGTGTGGCTTCTTTGGTTTGAGGCTCTTTCGCGCTTAAGTTGATTTCGCGCACTTGGTTGTTGGCTTCTTCGAAAGAATTCTTTGTAAATTTAAGTCCTAGAAGCTCGTCAGTATCTCGGTTATTTCTTCTTTGCCAAGTGCGTTTCGTGGATTAGGTTTTAGTTTCTAAATTGTCCGTTTTACTTTGTCGTTTGAAAGCAATAATGTTTTTTAAATTAGGCTGTCGGGTAGTGAATCTCCGGCTAAAGTGCAGCAGCTAACAAACGGCTCAAGAGGGATTGTCAACGCTTGGCGGCTTTAGTACAAAATTGAAGTTCAGTGTTTACAGTGTATTTTTTGAGTCCGGTGGTGCGTTGTCAACCCCTTAGCCGGGCGTTAGCTGTCTTAACTAGGAGTATATATAATGATTGATGGTGTGCAGGAGACTCCTTTGTGGGTAGTTAGCATGTCTACAATTCTGGCTTTCTTACCGCTTATAAAACTTTTACATCACATATTGCACTCTAATCGGTCTTACAAAGTCCAAAGTTTAGAAGCTCTTTCTAAAGTGTTAAGCGGCACTGAGAACATTAGCAACAGACTCGTTGCTGAGCAGTTGTTTATTAATCAATTCAAGGTACGTGTTGATTATGAAACCATAGTAGCTTTGCTTGCTTTCGAAGCACCGACAAAAGCAATAAACCTCTACCGAAACTCAAACAAGTATTTGAAAACGGCTAAAGGTCGATTGGTCTATGAAGATAAATATCAATGCTCGAAGAAAAGGCGTTTAGAAAAGTATATAAGACCAATTCGAAATCATATTTTATATTGGTTCTTCGCGATGATAGCTGGTTTTATTGGTTTGTACGTATATCGCTCGTTTAACATAGATACAATATTTCACACCAATTACGTACTTTTCAATGGGGCAGTTTGGGCGCTCTGTTCGTTAGGTAGCCTTATTTGCGTAATAATAGCGGTAAGATGTCTTACCGATACTACAAGCATTAAAGATGCAGAGGCTTTGATTAGTCTAAGCAATCAATATAAAAGTACACCCAAATGGCTTTACTAAAATACAGCTAACAAACTGTTTAAGAGTGATTCGCAACGCGTGGCATTTTTACTATGCGTTGCGTTTGGTGTTTAAGGTGGTTTGCGGCGGCTTTGGTATTGCGTTGCTCACACCTTAACAGGGCGTTAGGCAAAGTGAGTTTTTATCAGCTAAATCGAGTTGGAGTTGAACGGTAAATGCCATGTTTTCTGGCTTAAGTTAAGCAATAAATAGTCATCACATATTTGTTGTTTCTTGATCGCGTTGGGTTGTTTAGCGTTGTGAATTCAGCGGCAAAATAACCTTCAGTATCCAAACGTCCGCCGAGCATGCTACGCTCGTCACTTTTCTTCCAAACCGCTCAATTTTAGTTTTTTGGTTTCTTTGCTGATTTAGGGTTTTGGTTTATAAATGAATCGGTTAGTTTGTTTTAAGTTTGTAAAAAGCCCTGTTCCTTGGTTTTGAAAGTATCATTGTCAATTGGTTGGCCTAACAAACGGCTCAAGAGGGATTGCCAACGCGTGGCGACTTTAGTGCAAAATTGAAGTTCAGTGTTTACGGTGTGTTTTTAAGTTCGGCAGTGCGTTGTCAACCCCTTAGCCGGGCGTTATGTTTAATCACCAAAAATCAGTGGATTATGGTTTTTCTTTGTTCCCTCGGCTGATTGGTTTCGCGTTTGTCGGCAAGTTGGCATTTGTGAGCGCTTTTTACCGGACATCTATTCTTTGGCGCTGGAAATTCAGAGAATTGCCTCAGTCGATTTTCGAGTAAGCGCGAGGTTGGTTCGGCTGGCTCAATCAGTATTTTGATCACAGGTTTTTGGGCTTGAATCGCCGAAACTCAAAGTCTGTTTTTCAAATCTATGAGTCGTTTCAGTTTTTCAGGTCTTGGCTTTTGTTTGTCAGTCAAAAGCGAGTTAATCTTGGTTTTGGTAAAACGTAAGTCATTGAAGCTTAAACATAACAAACGGTTCAAGAGGGACAGCCAACGCGTGGCATTTTTACCATGCGTTGGTTTTTTGTGGTTACGGTGTTATGCGGAAGCTTGGTAATGGCGTTGGCTGCCCCTTAACCGGGCGTTATGCCTCACGATGAAAAAGGAACTTTCGATGTTTAAAATCGAGACTAAGCGTTTGATTATTCGGGATATGAACCCGAACGATGAAAGTGCTTTTGTTGCTATGTCTCAGGACGCTAAATATCAGCGTTTCTATGACGAAAGTGATTGTGACCCTAATAAATATAAAGAGCTAACAAACTTGTTTATAGCTCAGGCTTCTGAAGAACCAAGAAAATCATATCAGCTAGCTGTTGAGTGTAAGGATTCAAGGCAGTTTATTGGGACTGTTTGTTTGCGCTTGGAAGACAATCAACAAGCTTCAATGGGGTGTGCGTTTTCAAGGTCATCTCAAGGACATAAACTAAGCTATGAAGCTGCTTTAGCTCTGGCAGACTTTGGTTTTTCTGAGTTGGGTGTTCACCGTATCTATGCGGAGACAATTAGTAAGAACCTAGCAGCAATTAAGCTCTGTAAGTCTTTAGGTATGCGTCAAGAAGCACACTTTAGAGAGCATCGCTTTTTCAAAGAACAGTGGTGGGATACAGTAGTTCTGGCAGTTCTTCGAACCGACTGGGACAAAGGCATAACAAAGCATTTAAGACGGATTCCCAACGCTTAGCATTTTTATTTTGCTTCGGCTTAAGTGTTTACAGCACAATGCGTTAGGTGTAGTGGTCTGCGTTGCTCACCACTTAATGCGGCGTTATGTTTACAAAAGCAAAAGGGCCATCTTGAGGAAAAGATTGGGAATTTCTCTGGCTTTTAAGCTTCCTCTGTTTTCAGCAATTTGAGTTCATCTGCCTAAAATCCTTTGCCATAGTCAGCCTCGCACAAACCAAGTTCGTGGGTTGCTTCATTCTAGAATTGTGGAAATACGAGTTGAAGATTTCACTGGCTCAAAGGCGCTTTGATTGGATGGGTTGGGATTAACAAAATCACGAGCTTTAAGTTGATCGCATTTGTCGGCCAAATTGGCTTAAAGGTTTGGTAATGGTTTTGTGCAATGCCGTAAAATCAGCAGTTCTTTGTCATGTAGGTTTTCTTAAACTGTAATCATAACAAGGCATTAAAGTGGGACTTGGCCCGCGTGGCATTTTTGGTTTGCGTTAAGTTTTGTGATTAAGGAGTAATGCAGAAACGTTGTATTGCGGGCCTGCACCCCTTAACGCAGCGTTAGGCAAAGTGAGTTTTTATCAGCTAAAACGAGTTGGAATTGAACGGTAAATTCCATGTTTTGTGGCTTAACTTAAGCAATAAATCGTCATCACATATTTGTTGTTTCTTGATCGCGTTGGGTTGTTTATCGCTGTGAATTCATCGGTAAAATAACCTTCAGCATCCAAACGTCCGCCGAGCATGCTACGCTCGTCACTTTTCTTCCAAACCGCTCAATTTGAGTTTTTTGTTTCTTTGCTGATTTAGCATTTTGGTTTATAAATGAATCGGTTAGTTGGTTTAAAATTCACAAAAAATCTCGTTCTTTGGTTGTGAAAGTGTCGGTGTCAATTGGTTGGCCTAACAAACGGCTCAAGAGGGATTGTCAACGCGTGGCGGCTTTAGTGCAAAATTGAAGTTCAGAGTTTACAGTGTGTTTTTTAAGTTCGGCGGTGCGTTGTCAACCCCTTAGCCGGGCGTTAGCTGAGGTTAAGAACAATCATAAAATTAAGCGTTTATTTTTCTTAGTCTGAGGCTCTGGCTTTACACCTGAAAGTCAGCACTTTTCCATGTATCTCGCCAGTGGCACTGTTCGTGAAGTGGTTGAACTAACCGAAGCCTTCTTACGGGAAGTGATGTGCTTGTTTATTTCTTTGGTGTGGCTTCTTTGGTTTTGAAGCTCTTTCGCGCTTAAGTTGATTTCGCGCACTTGGTTGTTGGCTTCTTCGAAAGAATTCTTTGTAAATTTAAGTCTTAGAAGCTCGTCAGTTTTGCTGTTATTTCTTCTTTGCCAAGTGCGTTTCGTGGGTTAGGTTTTAGTTTCTCAGTTGTCCGTTTTACTTTGTCGCTTGAAAACAATAATGTGTTTCAAATTAGGCCGTTGGGTAGTCAATCTCCGGCTAAAGTGCAGCAGCTAACAAACGGCTCAAGAGGGATTGCCAACGCGTGGCGGCTTTAGTGCAAAATTGAAGTTCAGCATTTACGGTGTGTTTTTTAAGTTCGGCGGTGCGTTGTCAACCCCTTAGCCGGGCGTTAGGCGAAAGGAGAGGTCATGCAATTTAACTTAATTGCAGCATTTACAGTTTTCATTGGTTCATACTTACCATTAGCGTTGATCTTGGCTGTTCAAGATATTCCGTTTTCTTGGTGGAGTCGCCCAATTTGTAAGTTCGATGATATAAGTAATTGCGAATTTATCCCATTCACAAATATGTGGATTGCTATTGTTTTTATTGTCATTACGTTGTTGTCGGTATTTTTTTCAAATTTAACGTTGGCTAAAATTAGTTATCCATTCAAAGTTAAGGTTAAGTCATCAAAAGAAATTCCAAACGACATAATTAATTATGTTTTTCCTTACGTTGTTTCGTTTATGGGAATTAGCTATGGTACACCTGAAAAGCTACTTGGTTTTGCGGTGTTCTTATTATGGATGTTTGCCATTACATATAAGTCTGGCCAGATAATAATGAATCCTCTTTTGTTAATGTTTGGCTGGAAAATTTATGAGGCTACAGTAGATTTTAATGGTCAAGAACGAGACGTCAGGTTTTTGATAAAAGGGGATTTGTGTCCCGGTGAATACAAGATTCAAAAGGTTCAAGAGTTTTATATTGGTCAGGTAAATGATAATGGTTGATTTTGATGCGCTTAAAGCATTTGACTTCGAAAATGCTGATACATACTTATGGGTATTTAAAGAAAGTACTACTAAAGCAAAATTTAGAAGTAAATTTGTACAAACTGAAGACGAGTTAAATAAAGACCTAAAAGGTTTTGTTCGTGCTGAAGTTAACAGAATTACTGAGCATTCTCCTTACACATACATATCGCAAACAAATGAAAATAGCTGTTTAACAATCGCTTTTGATAGTACAGACTTCAAATTGCTTAAGTCACAGGTTGACTTACCAGAAGTTGAACATCGTGTTAAGAGCGTCAGTGATCTAGTTGGCGCTAAAGGTTACGTTGTAAAGTTTATAAAAGATGGTGTGGTGGTTTACGCTGTTAAAAGGTCAACGTCAACTTGGAAAACATCTTATCCGAAAAAATTTGTCAACATGGTGTTCAAAAATGGTGAGCTTAAAGGTGTTGAGAACAACGCTTTTTCCATTGAGAAAAATTTTGATTTCTATGTGATTAACGATACTGCGTTTATTGCTAACAAAAAAGGCTTCGAATCATCAATGAAGCACAAGGAAGAATATGTTCAGGTTTTTGATACACTTCAAAAGAATCCTGGCTTTAGTTCATTATTTTCTGATGTTTCATCAATCGTTGAGTATGTCGGCTCAAATTCTATTCAATTACGTCGCATGGCTGTCATTGAAGAAAAAGGGATTTATAAACAAGCTAACTTTATTAAAAACCTTATTTCAGTAAATAATAAAAGAAATTGGGGGCTGAACTTTGAAAATGACAAAATTGTACCATGCGAAAAAACAGTTAAAGTTATCCTTCAGGTTCTCCTTGACCATCGACTGATTAGTGAAATTACGGATCATATATACGATGTTCCAGATGCCAAACCAGTATAATTCGCCTAACAAACGCTTCAAGAGGGACAGCCAACGCGTGGCATTTTTACTATGCGTTGGTTTTTGTGGTTACGGTGTTATGCGGAAACTTGGTAGTAGCGTTGTCTGCCCCTTAAGCGGGCGTTATGTGTTTGATGAGTTTTTGAGGTCAAATCTACGATTTCATTGAGAATTCGTTCCGTGTTTTCGGCAAGTTGGCTTGGTCGAAATGGATTCTTGAACAATCTGAGATTGATCGTTTTCAAGGTTCTTGGGTTGCCTCAATTAAGTTTTGGATCTGGTTTGTGTTGAGTTTCGTCGGTTTCAAATCGCTTTAATTGAAATGTCTTTTTGACTGATTTTCTTGCTGACATTCAGCTCTGAAAATCTGGTGACGTAAAAGGTTTGGCGGTCGCTGAAAGGGCGCTTTCTTTGTTGTTGATTCTGTAAGTGGCTTTCTTTGGCTCAGATCGCTGTGAAATTTAGGTTTTGGTAAGCATCGTTTTTGTACGTAACTTATTCAAATCTCTTCATTTCCACGGTGGTTTACTTTGAATTCACGGTAAAATTCACATAACAAGCAATTCAAGTGGATTCTCAACGCGTGGCAGTTTTACTATGCGTTGAGTAAAGTGTTTTATGGTGCAATGCAGCGGCTTGGCCAGTGCGTTGTTCACCACTTAATTGGGCGTTATGTTTAATCACGTCAAATCAGTTGGTTGTATCTTTTCTTTGCTCCCTCGGCTTGTTGGTTTTGTGCTTGTCGGCAAGTTGGTTTCGTTTGGCGCTGTTTTCCGGACACTTGTTCTTTGGCGCTGGAAATTCAGAGCGTTGCCTCTGTCAATTTTCGGGCAAGCGCGAGGTTAGAGCGGTTGGCGCAATCAGTATTTTGAACACAGGTTTTGGGGCTTGAATTGCCGAAATTCAAAGTCTGTTTCTCAAATCTATGAGTCGTTTCAGTTTTCTGGGGTTTGGCTTTTGTTTGTCAGTCAAAACCGAGTTAATCTTGGTTTTGGTAAAACGTAAGTCATTGAAGCTTAAACATAACAAACGGTTCAAGAGGGACAGCCAACGCGCGGCATTTTTATTATGCGTTGGTTTTGGTGGTTACGGTGTTATGCGGAAGCTTGGTTGTGGCGTTGGCTGCCCCTTAACCGGGCGTTATGTCACAAGCGCAGGCTAGGAATAAGGAAGTATCATGAATAAGAAATTGGCACAAAGGTTTAATGAGCTAAAAGATCAATTGGACACTATTGAGCATACTAAACAACGCGTAAATGGCGCAATGGGAGGCAGCACAGATAAAATTGATTCGGAACTATTTACTAGTTGGAAAGTAAAAGTAAGGAACTTGCTTGTCACTGCGTGTGGAGAAAAATCTCAGCATTTCCAGGCGTTTACTGCTGGTGAGCAAAAAATCTACTCTATGGAATCTGAGTACTCTATCAAGAAGAGACTCGGTGCTATTTTTGATGCAGCCAAAGAAGATTTTGAAGGTGGGTATTTGAACTCACTTAAGCAGCTTGTCCAAGCTGAAGTTTTTGACAGTGAGTTGGAGCAAGCTGAAGAGCTTCTTAGAAGCGGGTATAAATTGGCATCAGCCGTAATTGCTGGTGTGGTATTAGAAACTGCTCTGAGGGATTTGTGCTCAGACAATAATATACCTCATGGGAAGCTCGATACAATGAACTCACAGCTAGCAAAGCAAGGGCTATATAACAAGCTTCAACAAAAGCGAATTACTGCAATTGCTGATATTCGCAATAGTGCCGCACATGGAAAACCGGAGCTGTTTTCAGAAACAGATGTAGAAAACATGATTCGAGATATCGAAGGTTTTTTACTCAACCATATGTGACATAACAAGCAATTTAAGATGGATTCACAACGCTTGGCATTTTTGCTTCTACTTCAAATTTAGTGTTTATGGCACAATGCTTTAGGTGTGGGTGGTAGCGTTGTTCACCCCTTAATTGGGCGTTATATGAATTGGAGATGTTTCATTGTTAAGCTTTGGTGATTTAAAAGGGTTGTTGGAAGTAAATCGAATTCTTGTAATCCCGTTTTCGGTACTAGCATACCTTAAAGAGTTTGGTTTCTCGCAGTTTCCTGCGTCCGTTCCAGAATCGTCATTTTTGATGTTATTAGTATTTTTAATGATAGTCGTAATTGCATCAGCGGTTGTTGTAGCGTTTTTTGATATCGTACTGCTACTTGATCGAGCTATAGGGAGCGTCATTCCAAATAGATTTTCACCTGTATTCAAACTAGTGATGACCTCATTTATCTCATTTGGGTTATTAGGCTTCTATAAGCCTCAACCATTTGAGCAACTCGATAATGTATGGTTTCTAGCGGCGGGCGCTTATGGATTATATATGTTGGATGTCCATAGAAAGACTCTTGAACTATTTAGGCGATAAATTCATATAACAAGCAATTTAAGAGGGATTCTCAACGCTTGGCATTCTTGCTTCTACTTCAAATTTAGTGTTTATGGCACAATGCCTTGGGTTGGGTTGGGTGGAGGCGTTGTTCACCCCTTAATTGGGCGTTATATTTTTTTAAGTTCAGCAATCAAAAGGATTCATGATGAACGTGGATAAAGCGAAAAAACGCATATTGAAACGAGTACAAAGAGGTTTCAAAGGTTATCCGCAAATATCTTTAGAGTATTTCGGGAAAACGACAGATTTTGCTACCGAAGTAGTCATCACTTTTGTTCCTGAAGAAAACGCTGAAGCGCAAATTCAGAGATTTACGAGTGATAAGGATGTTCGTGAAGATGAAGCAATTCAATCGGTATTGTTGAAAATTATTGAGCGAGCCGACGCTGCTACGGTTTTAGAAAGTCGAGAAGTATCAGTTTGTTAATGGTTTTTCTGTAATCTTAAGTTGTTGGTCACATTAGTGCTGAGAACGAAAATATAACAAACGGTTCAAGAGGGACAGCCAACGCGCGGCATTTTTACTATGCGTTGGTTTTTGTGATTACAGTGTTATGCGGAAGCTTGGTAGTGGCGTTGTCTGCCCCTTAACCGGGCGTTATGTTTATTGGAGAAGTTCATGGTCAATTGGCCTTGTATTCTGAAATTAGATGGTGACGCTGAGCTTGTTTATTTGGGCTCTCAAGCTGATTTGAATTGCGAGTGTGTGGATTTGATCGTTGGTCCAAGCGATCGAGTCATTGATTCTGAAGGTTTCGTCTATTCAATAGTTTCAGATGGCTCAGCAGTTAACTTGATTGGAAACTCAATCCAGATTTCAGCAGAGGAAGCGTCTAGATTGATTCAACGTCATGAGTTTTGTTTAGCGGAAGTCTGTTTGACAAAAATTCAGTTTGAAACAGTCGCTGATGCATTTAACTGTTTGAAATCTTAGGCTAAATAAACATAACAAAGCGTTAAAGAGGGACTTGGCACGCGTGGCATTTTTGGTTTGCATTGGGTTTAGTGGTTAAGGCGTCATGCGGTGACTTTTGTATTGCGTGCCTGCGCCCCTTAACGCGGCGTTAAATGTGTATCAGTATCATTGTAATAAAATCAGGTCGGAGTCCTTATGTGATGAAATTTTATTTAGTATTTTTTTTAGTTTTTCTGTCAGGTTGTGGAACAACAGCTATGAATTATCAAGCTAAATCAATGTCAATCTCTGAGGCATATGATGTGATGGATGAAATGGTTATGACTCAACATTCTAACTGGAAACCCGATTATTTTGTAATCACTGATAAATATCTAGGTTGGGATTATGGTTCAAAGTCATCAGGCACTGTAAATGCTGTAGCTTATAATAATGTTGTATTTGGAAGCTCTAGTTCAACAACTAAAAAGGTCGGCGAAAGAGTGTATTTCTATAAAATTAATGGTGTACAACTCTATGATTGGAAAAGGAAATTTAAACAATGGTATATCGTATCTTTGATCGATGAAAATGGGAAAGTGATAAAGCATGTTTTGTATACAAGAAGTTTATCGAATGCCCAAAAAACAGTTGATGCACTGAATGTTATATTAAGTGATCGGTTAGGTATTAAGTAAACACACATTTAACAAACGGCTCAAGAGGGATTGCCAACGCGTGGCGACTTTAGTGCAAAATTGAAGTTCAGTGTTTACAGTGGTTTTTTGAGTTCGACGGTGCGTTGTCAACCCCTTAGCCGGGCGTTATATGTCATCTAGTTCTGCGTTCTATACCGCATATGAAATAGCATCTTTACTATGTTGAGCGGTCGGCTTGTATTGTCTACAATAGCGCACTTTTTTACATATTTTAGGTTATGAATATGAACGACACTACAGCTAAACCCGTTTTGCCGGATCACCTTGCTGGTAATCCTCGCAGCCCACACTATGTTGCGGAGTGCTTTGAACATCACATTGGCATTCGTCTAAATGGCAAAGAGCGTACTGATGTTGAAGAATACTGCATTAGTGAAGGGTGGGTGAAAATTCCGTCACCGAAAGCTAAAGATCGTTTTGGCCAGCCGATGCTGATTAAGTTAAAAGGTGAAGTTGAAGCTTTTTATAAATAAGCTGCATTTTATACCGTCCGCAGGCAATGTGTTGATAACTATGTAATTCAATGCATTGCATTCAAGATCTAGCTAGGTTTCTCATCCAAACATATAACAAACGGCTCAAGAGGGATTGCCAACGCGTGGCGACTTTAGTGCAAAATTGAAGTTCGATGTTTACAGTGGTTTTTTGAGTTCGGTAGTGCGTTGTCAACCCCTTAGCCGGGCGTTAGGCAAAGTGAGTTTTTATCAGCTAAGTCGAGTTTGAATTGAACGGTAAATGCCATGTTTTCTAGCTTAAGTTAAGCAATAAATAATCATCACATATTTGTTGTTTCTTGATCGCGTTGGGTTGTTTTTCGTTGTGAGTTTAGCGGCAAAATAACCTTCAGCATCCAAACGTCCGCCGAGCATGCTACGCTCGTCACTTTTCTTCCAAATCGCTCAATTTTAGTTTTTTTGTTTCTTTGCTGGTTTAGTGTTTTGGTTTATAAATGAATCGGTTAGTTTATTTTAAGTTTGCAAAAAAGCCCTGTTCTTTGGTTGTGAAAGTGTCGGTGTCAATTGGTTGGCCTAACAAACGGCTCAAGAGGGATTGCCAACGCGTGGCGACTTTAGTGCAAAATTGAAGTTCAGTGTTTATAGTGTGTTTTTTTAGTTCGGCGGTGCGTTGTCAACCCCTTAGCCGGGCGTTATAAGCAAATTCAGCTCCAGAGGATGAAAAATGGAAATCGAGTACAAAGTAAACCATCCAATCTCAGTTGAACAATTCGTGAGTTTACTGAAGAAAACTTCATTGGGTGAGCGGCGTCCTTTGGATAATGAGTCAACTATTCGGGGTATGCTCGATAACTCTAATTTAATTGTGACCGCATGGCTGAACGATCAACTTGTCGGTGTGGCTCGCTCAGTGACAGATTTCCATTATTGCTGCTATCTGTCTGATTTAGCCGTTGATGAAAGTGTTTAATCCAATGGTATAGGTAAATATCTAATCTTAGTGACCAAAGAAGAGTTGAGCCCAAGCTGTAAATTGGTTTTACTGTCAGCGCCGAAAGCGCAAGGTTATTATCCGAAAATTGGTTTTGAAGCTCATAATAGCGCATGGGTTTTATCCAGTTCTGAACAGTTGAACATCAATTAAATCAAGGTGTTATTTGCTTATAACAAAGCGTTCAAGAGGGACAGCCAACGCGTGGCATTTTTATTATGCGTTGGTTTTTGTGGTTTCGGTGTTATGCGGAAGCTTGGTAGTAGCGTTGGCTGCCCCTTAACGCGGCGTTAGGCAAGGTGAGTTTTTATCAGCTAAATCGAGTTGAAATTGAGCAGTAAATTTCATGTTTTGTGGCTTAATTTAAGCAATAAATAATCATCACATATTTGCTGTTTCTTGATCGCGTTGAGTCGCTTTTCGTTGTGAGTTTAGCGGCAAAATAACCTTCAGCATCCAAACGTCCGCCGAGCATGCTACGCTCGTCACTTTTCTTCCAAATCGCTCAATTTGAATTTTTTGGTTTCTTTGCTGATTTAGGGTTTTGGTTTATAAATGAATGGGTTAGTTTGTTTTAAGTTTACAAAAAAGCTCGTTCTTTAGTTTTGAAAGTATCGGCGTCAATCAGTTGGCCTAACAAACGGCTCAAGAAGGATTGCCAACGCTTGGCGACTTTAGTGCAAAATTGAAGTTCAGCGTTTACAGTGTGTTTTTTAAGTTCGGCTATGCGTTGTCAACCCCTTAGCCGGGCGTTAGCTACTCATCAAAATAATAAGGTAAAGTGCATGAATGCAATTGATCGTGAAGCCTTTGGTCGAGACCCGTTTGGATATGGGGCAGGAGGTGTTTTTGAGTGGCAAATGATTGAGGCGATGCATAGCGGAGGTGACTTTGATCCTTTCAAAGTTCCAGAAAATAAGCACCTAAAAAGTCCAATTCTATGGCTGACACAAGCAGAAGCTCTAAGCCAAGCAGCCCACACTCTATTTAAAAATGAACCTGACTTTGAAACAATGCCTCTATTGGTGAGATCAATTTGTGATCGTCAATACTGCGGGGTAGGGTTGATGCTCCTAGGGTATAGTTTAGAAATTGTCTTAAAAGCTATGCTTATAATGAAACATGGTGTGGACGGCTATACAGAAATTGAGAAAAAGCATAGACATCACCGTTTACATGACCTTGTTAACATTATTCCCAACATGGATAAAAGGGAGAGGGCCGTTTTACGTGGTTTAACCCACTTTGTATATTGGGCTGGTCGTTATCCTGACCCCGGTACAGATAAAGGTGAAGAGACGTTGAATATCTTTGAACTATCAGAAAAGTATAAGATTTCGGCACATATGTTATTTACAGTTTCTGCAAAAGTAATGTCATACGCTCATAAGGTATCAGAAGAAACTACGTAGCTAACAAAGCATTTAAGAGTGATTCCCAACGCTTGGCATTTTTCATTCCATCGTTGAGTGTCGTGTTTACGGTGGTAAGGTTAAGTTTCGTGTTAGCGTTGCTCACACCTTAATGCGGCGTTATGGCTCCCAAATTGAGTTGGTCACGAATGTCGATAAATTGGTTCAAATTGGAGTACCATTCTGTGATTACACTGATTTGAAGAACACGATGACAATTCCAATTAAAAATGTATCTAGTACGGAAATTTCTTGCTCAAACTGTCAGGCTTGTTGCTGTCGTTTAGAGGTCATGATCATTACAGATACCGGTGTGCCAGAGCAACACATTGCTTTCGACCAATGGGGTGGGGAAACCATGCTACGTTTGGCGGATGGTTGGTGCTCAGCTTTAGACCGAGAAACATTCATGTGCACGATTTATGAGAATCGACCTTGGATTTGTCGAGAGTTTGAAATGGGCTCTTATGAATGTCGAGATGAAAGGTCAGATTTACCTTGAAAGTTTTGTTCGATAAATCAGAGAGTTGTTAGCCATAACAAACGGTTAAAGAGGGACTGCCAACGCGTGGCGGTTTGTGTTCAAATCGGCCTTTGTGATTACGGTGGTTATTTGGAGTTCAGTGGTTTGCGTTGTCAGCCCCTTAACCGGGCGTTATGTCACTTTGAGGATAAATCAGACAATTACATGAAAGAAATAGGTGTTGTATTAGAAGGTGTAAAGCCTTTTGAATTGGCTGTATCTAGCTCAACAGATTGGCCTACAGTTTTAGTTGGGCTCGGCACGGTATGTACTACCTTTGTGATAGCTTATATCACGAGGTCAAATCAAAAGTCACAAAGTAAGGCAAAAGCAGCAGAACTGAAAAATAAGTGGCTAGAAGACTTAAGGCTCAATTTTGCAGAGTTTCTGTCTCAATCAAGTATCTTGCGGTTTCGCATGGATTTAGACGAAAATTTCCATATTTCAAACGAAGGCATCGAATTAGCCCAAAATATTTCTCGTTATGTTGTGACAATCAAGCTAATGCTCAATAAAGAGTCAGAGGAGTGCAAGATAATAGAAAGCCTTATGGACGACTGTATGAGCACTATGCTTCAACCTAATATGAATGCTGAGTATGTTTCGTTTGCTAATGCTATCGAAGATCAGGCAAATAAAATCCTCGATACAGCTTGGAATAGTATTAAGCAAGAGCTCGGGACGTGACATAACAAACGCCTCAAGAGGGACTGTCAACGCGTGGCGTTTCCAGTCCCAATGAGCCGCGGTGGTTTCGGTTGTTGTGTTTGAGTTTAGTGGTAATGCGTTGCCAGCCCCTTAGGCGGGCGTTATGTGAATTGGAGAAATTGAGTATATGAAGAAGTTAATCGCTATATTTATAGCTATCTTTTGTCTAGCTTCGATTGGTGCTCAAGCTAATGATCATCAGTTAAAAAATGCGTATGAAAATCATCAAAGTGATATTCAAGTCCAGGGCTCAGGCACAGTTATTCGCTTGTTACCTGATGACAACGAAGGAAGTAGGCATCAAAAATTCATATTGAAACTGGACAGTAAACAAACTTTACTTTTTGCTCACAATATTGATTTAGCTCCTAGGGTTCCAAATCTAAAAGTTGGCGATCGAGTCCAGTTTTACGGTGAATATGAATGGAACAAAAAAGGTGGTGTCATGCACTGGACGCACAAGGATCCAAACAATAAACACCCGCAAGGTTGGTTAAAGCACAACGGTAAGACGTACGAGTAAAATTCACATAACAAACGGCTCAAGAGGGATTGCCAACGCGTGGCGGCTTTAGTGCAAAATTGAAATTCAGTGTTTACGGTGTGTTTTTTGAGTTCGGTGGTGCGTTGTCAACCCCTTAGCCGGGCGTTAGCTATTGTTTTATTCAGCAGCAAGGAAATTAAAGATGTCAAAGTATCAATTTTTCTGTAAACCAAATGCAAATCGTAATGCATTTACTTATCTGGATATGAGTTCAGAAACTTATCTTTTTGAAAAGGAAGAACTCTTGAGCTCGGGGTTAGAAGTGGAAGGTGATACGATTTATGCTTCTTCTCCAGAAGAGGCTATTGATAAATTCAAATCAAATTTTTGTGATCCTTTGAAGGATTATGCAAATTCAAATGTTGCAGGTGGATTGGCGACATTCATTTTTGAATCATTCAAATCAGTCACTGGGAAAAAATAGCTAACAAACGGCTCAAGAGGGATTGCCAACGCTTGGCGATTTTAGTGCAAAATTGAAGTTCAGTGTTTACAGTGTGTTTTTTGAGTTCGGCGGTGCGTTGTCAACCCCTTAGCCGGGCGTTAGTTTTTTAGGTCAAATCAATACAAACGTAGTTGGTCGATAAAATGAAAAATAAAAATGGTTATGTAAGTGTTAGTGGCTCCGAGATTTATTACGAGCTTTCAGGTAATCATGACGGCAAGCCATTATTGATGCTTCATGGCGGTCTTGGTTCGTTGAATGAGTTAAGTTCAATGCATAAATATGTTGCTGCTGACTATCAATTGATAAGTATAGATTTCCGTGGTCACGGGAAGTCCCTTTTAGGCAATCGTCCACTTAGTTACATGCAATATCAACAAGACGTTCAGCATGCTCTTAGCTATTTGGGTATTGAGAAATATTCGATTTTTGGTTTTAGTGACGGTGGTATCGTAGGTTATCGTTTAGCAATACAAGAACCGGAAAGAGTATCTTGTTTGGTGACACTGGGTTCGCAGTGGCGATTAGAGGCAGATGATCCATCAGTTGAATTACTAAGTGGTTTGACGGCTGAATTTTGGTCATCAAGGTTTGCCGATGATGTTGCTTTATATGAGGCGTCAAATCCTAACCCGGATTTCCCTAAACTCGTAGACGCTGTAAAAACAGTCTGGCTTGATACAACAGAATCTGGTTATCCACATAAATTAGTTGAAAAAATTAGTTGCCCGACATTAGTAATGCGAGGTGATAATGACTTCTTGTTTTCATTGGATGAGGCAGTGGCTTTAAAGTCGAAAATTGCAGGTTGTAGTTTTGCCAATATCCCATTGACAGGACATTCGTCGCATCAAGAATCACCGGAATTGGTGGGTAAAATGTTAGAGCAGTTCTTGTTGCAGCATAAAAACTAACAAACGCTTCAAGAGGGACATCCAACGCGCGGCATTTTCACTATGCGTTGGTTTGTGTGATTACGGTGTTATGCGGAAGCTTTGTAGTAGCGTTGTCTGCCCCTTAAGCGGGCGTTAGGCAAGGTGAGCTTTTATCAGCTAAATCGAGTTAGAGTTGAACGGTAAATTCCATGTTTTGTGGCTGGACTTAAGCAATAAATCGTCATCACATATTTGTTGTTTCTTGATCGTGTTGCATTGCTTTTCGTTGTGAATTTAGCGGCAAAATAACCTTCAGCATCCAAACGTCCGCCGAGCATGCTACGCTCGTCACTTTTCTTCCAAATCGCTCAATTTTAGTTTTTTGGTTTCTTTGCTGACTTAGGTTTTTGGTTTATAAATGAATCGGTTAGTTTGTTTCAAGTTTACAAAAAAGTTCGTTCTTTGGTTTTGAAAGTATCATTGTCAATCGGTTGGCCTAACAAACGGCTCAAGAGGGATTGCCAACGCTTGGCGACTTTAGTGCAAAATTGAAGTTTAGTGTTTACAGTGTGTTTTTTTGAGTTCGGTGAGGCGTCGTCAACCCCTTAGCCGGGCGTTATGTGTTTCTCGACTTTAAACTTTAAACTTTTAACTGAACGACGTTTCCATTAGCTTTTATTGGGTATAATCAATCTTTTTCAATGCATGTAATGGAGTATTTTATGGATTTTATTGAACGGCTTCAGGCTCTTTCGAAGAAAGTTTCTCAAGTTTCGGCTAATCTGGCTACCGAAGAAGCAACAAAAAATGCTTTAGTTATGCCCTTTCTGCATTCAGTCCTTGGTTATGACGTATTCGATCCAAACGAGGTTATACCTGAGTTTACGGCTGATACTGGAACTAAAAAGGGGGAAAAGGTTGATTATGCGTTGATCAAAGATGGTGTGGTTCAAATTCTAATTGAATGTAAGAAGTATAGTGAACCATTATCAACAAAGCATGCCAACCAATTATTTCGATATTTCTCAGTAACAAATGCACGTATTGCCATTTTAACTAATGGCTCAAAATATCAATTTTTCACTGATTTGGATGCTCCTAATAAAATGGATGAAAAGCCATTTTTGACATTAGATCTCGAAAATTTAGATGAGCATGTTGTCCCTGAAATAAAAAAATTAACTAAATCCTCCTTTGATGTTGAATCTGTAGTTGATGCAGCAGGTGAATTAAAATATTTAAACCAAATAAAAAAAGTTCTAGGTGAACAGTTCCAAAGCCCAGAAGAAGATTTTGTGAAGTTCTTTACTTCTCGCGTCTATGACGGTGTTCAAACTGCAAAAGTTAAATCTCAATTTCTAGACATTACCACTAAAGCTTTAAAGCAGTTTCTCAATGACAGTATAAATGCCCGTCTAAAATCAGCTATTGGCGCTGACGTCAAAGAATCAACGAATATTGAAACTCAAGTTATTCCTGCTGAAGACGTAAATGAAAGTTCAGAAAAATCTAAAATTCTTACTACAGAAGAAGAAATTGAAGGTTTTAATATAGTCAAAGCAATACTTAGGCAAAAAGTAGAAGTACAGAGAGTTTGTGCGCGTGATACTCAAAGCTATTTTGGAATTCTGCTAGATGATAACAATCGTAAGCCTCTATGCCGTTTGTGGTTTAATACTAAGCAGAAATATATTGGTATCTTTGATGAAGCTAAGAATGAAACTCGGCATCCGATCGAAACTGTGGATGATATATTCAATTTCAGTGAACAATTACAAAGCACCCTTGCATTATATGAGTAAAAACACATAACAAAGCATTTAAGAGGGACAGTCAACGCGTGGCATTTGTGGTTTACTTGAAAATTTGTGTTTACGGTTGTCTATTTTAATTCTGTGGCGGCGTTGTCTGCCCCTTAATGCGGCGTTATGTGCCCGTGTACTAATCATTTTTAGGTACTCTCGTTTTAGGTAGACAGAAAATACAAAAGATTAATGATATGAATAGGCTGGAATATTGGATGAAATAATTACCACTAAAGCTTGGTATAATCGCATCCATAAAAAACATTGGATCGCCATTGATGAATATAGAATAATATTGACTACCTACTAACAACCAAAAAAATGCATATATCCATATGTGAAATGATCTGGAATAATTTAATTTTGATGCTTTTCTAAATATAATAATTAACATAAAAGAAACAATCCAAAATAAAATATTTTCTATCAATTGTTAGATTCCTTGTATAATTGTTCCAGTGTGGCTGCATCTCCAAGAGCTTCGGCTCCTAGCGCTGCTTTGCTAGTTGCTTGATAGCCTCTTAAATAATCTTCAGATGAGTATCTGAACAATTTAAAGCGCTTTGCATGTTGGCGACGATTCCATGTTTGTACTGGTTTTGGCGGTAGCAAGCTTGGTGCATAATGTAGTTCATTTGACGCTGATGGTGGTTTTACGGTGGTTGAACGGCCAAAGACTCCGCGAACTGAAAGCCCTAAATCAACACCGTAATAAGCCATATTTCCAACGTGTTGATCAAAGCCTATAAATTGGGCTGCATTTTGATAACCTTGGCGAACTAGACCAGTTGCATTTTCATCGCCATCAACGAAATATTTACCATTTTCATAAATATTATTAGCTCCATGTAACGCTAGAGGGGCACCATAAACAGCGCATAGCATTCCCGCGGAATAATAACATGTCGCTCCTCCAGCTACGGTTTGCATTACACCTGCAATGAGGCCAATACCTTTTTGAGCAATCAGTTTTCCTTGGTCAAGAAGATTGCGGTTTTCTTTTTGCACCTCATTAAATACTTGGTTTTTAGTTTTTCGGCCATTTTCGAAGTCCTCAACTAAACACTGTCCAAAGACATCAATTTCTCGTGTGAATTTAGACCGTAATGCACCGTTCTTAATATGCCGTTGAGATAAAATAGAGGCTTGCATGGTTAAGTTCTTTGTTGCCTTTTGAACTTCCCAAAGTTCGTATAAATCGGGTCTAGCCATGTAATCCACCATTTTCCCAATTGTCGTACCCCATCGTCCCTGCGATATTGTGTTTCCAGACAATTTCTTTGTAACTTAGTGCGATGTTTTCATGCATTTCTTCATTGTGTGAAAGAACAGTGTGGGGTTGTGTAAAGTCAATGCCTGTAACCAGTGCTTTTTTAAGTTCAATGGTATAAAACTTTTCGTTATACCCTTGCTCGTTTGTTCTGAAGAAATCAATGACACAATCTAAGTATTCTTGGCTTGCAAATGCCGTGGCTAAAAGTGGTGAGGCTTTATCGATATTTTTGGTGATGTAGAGTGGGCAGTGTGTTTTTCGAGTATCCTCTGGTTGCTTATTCATATTATGTTCACAACACAATACGGTAATTTCATTCATATGCTCAGTTTGAAATTTATTGCCCATTGAGTCCTTGGTGTTACAGCCACTAGAAATTAAGCCTTGTTTTTCACCAACAATGGTTAGGTAGGCAGTGTGAGCCATGAGTTTTCCTTAAGAAGTCATTTTAAAGTTAGGCAGAGTTTAATGCCGAGCCTAAGTCTATTAAAAGATAATTGTCAAATTTGCACAGAAGATCACGCATGGGCAACATCTTGCCTATGAAAGACAGATAAGTTATGGTTCAGTGCACAAAATGGCACATAACAAACGGCTCAAGAGGGATTGCCAACGCTTGGCGACTTTAGTGCAAAATTGAAATTCAGGGTTTACAGTGTGTTTTTTGAGTTCGGTGGTGCGTTGTCAACCCCTTAGCCGGGCGTTAGGGCAATTCTAGTTTGGCGGAAGGAGTAAAAATGGCAAATATAGGTACAATTGATTTCTATATCGGAGTGCCAAGTTTACCTCGCGAGGACTTTGAAAACTATTCGACACAGCTTTTTGACGAATGGGAAGCTTATGTTGGCCAAAACTTGGAGCTAAGTGACTACTCTCTTGTTCTAGAAGTTGAGGAAGGTTCAATAAAAGCCAAAGGTAAAATACTTGCTACCGCGAGTGTTTTGTATTTTGGTATTGCCCAATATGGTTCATTCATCTCTGGTCTACAAACAATAAATAATCAAGTTAAGGCTGTTGGTGATTATCTAGGCGAAAGAGCTAGTTCACCATTTGATCTAAGTCTAGTTCAGCCTAAGTTGCGAAAACGAGGGGAATCTCTTGCTCGTCTAGAAAACCTTTTTATCAAAGTTCAGCGCGGTGAATTAACTGTCGAAATGGCAATGCAAGAAACGGAAGCTATCTTCGGTGCAGAGCTAGAGGAGGCTCCAGAGTTTTATAATGACCTCAAAGAATCTTTGGAGAAAACACAAGTAATTCCACAGCAAATGGAATTGAAGCTAGTTGACGTGAATGGAGAAGAGTTAGCCATTCCTCATCTGCCCCAAAAGCAACCACGGAAGCCTCAACAACCTAGAAATCCAGCTCCTGCTGTAGATCAGTTTAGAGTAGAGGTTTGGCGTGAAACGAAAAATAGTAAGAGGAATGTCAAAGTTACAAGCCTATAAAAATTGCCCTAACAAACAATTTAAGAGTGATTCAGCACGCTTGGCATTTTTAGTTTGGGTTAAGTCCGGTGATTACGGCGGTTAAATTGAGTGTTGTGGTTGCGTGCTTCACACCTTAATTGGGCGTTATGTGAATCCAAGGGATTTGAGTATATGAAGAAGTTTTTAGCAATATTTGTGGCAGCTTTGTGCCTGATTTCAGTTGGTGCGCAAGCCAATGATCACAAATTGAAACAGGCATATGAAAACCATCAAAGTGACCTTCAAGTTCAGGGGGTAGGTACTGTAATTCGTTTGTTACCCGATGATAATGATGGAAGTCGACATCAAAAATTCATCATAAGACTGAATAGTAAACAAACCCTACTTGTTGCTCACAATATCGATCTTGCGCCGAGGATTCCTAACTTAAGAGTAGGCGATCGAGTTCAGTTTTACGGTGAATATGAATGGACTAAAAAGGGTGGTGTAATGCACTGGACACACCACGATCCTAACAATAAACATCCGCATGGTTGGTTAAAGCACAACGGTAAAAAGTACGAGTAAAAATTCACATAACAAGCAATTCAAGTGGATTCTCAACGCGTGGCAGTTTTACTATGCGTCAGGTAAAGTGTTTTACGGTGCAATGCAGCGGCTTGGCCAGTGCGTTGTTCACCACTTAATTGGGCGTTATGTGCTAGTGTACGCCGAATTCTTTACTATGATTTCGTTAATAAAGACTACTGCGGAAATGTGATAGGATTTTTGTTATGAAAGATAGGAAAATGAGTGAGGTCGAAGAGCCCAAGTCACCGTGTATTAGACAGTGCTGTTTAGATTAAATGGATATTTGTTTGGGATGTTTTAGATCGTTGAATGAAATTATTGATTGGCATTCTTCAACGATAATTGAAAAGAACAAGATTCTTATCGTATGCTGTCAAAGAAGGAAATTGGCTCAAAAATCGAGGTTTTAGTTTTATCCAAAAGTACTACTGGTGATAATTTTGTCTAAATTGGCTGAGAGTTTGTTAGAAAATGAGCATATAAAAACGGCCCTTGACGTCGTGGGCCGTTGATATTTAGTAATGCAAGGCTAGTGCTCAGGTGTTTCTAGCAGCTTAATGGCACTTTCAACTGCATTATTGATCGCTTGGTCATTTTCAAGTTTTCCTGAACTTGCTGGCCCAAGGGCTCTAGAGTATAGAGCTAATTGTTTGTCCAAAGGCAAGCCCAACTGTTCATACAGATTTTCGCGAATTTTTGCATGTTGTTCAGGGTCTTGGTTTGCAAGGCTAATAAGTGTTTCATAAATAAGAGCTTTCATATCATGTCCATATTATTATAGTTAACTTGGTGCTTATGGATTATAGCTGAGCCCTTAATGTAAATCTTGTGCAACAATCACATAACAAACGGCTCAAGAGGGATTGCCAACGCGTGGCGGTTTTAGTGCAAAATTGAAGTTCAGAGTTTACGGTGTGTTTTTTGAGTTCGGTGGTGCGTTGTCAACCCCTTAGCCGGGCGTTATAACAACGAGTCAAGTTTGGTAATTTAAATGAAGAAGAAAAAGAATCATGGGTTGAGTACTCGCGACAAAATTGAACGCTTGGAAAGTCAGCTCAAGAACAAAAAAAGAAGCAAAGCTCGTTATGACCTGCTGGCTGAAAAAGAACTTCAAGAGCGTGCAAGACAAAAAGAGCTGGCACGTACTGCTGAAATAGCTCGTTTAGAAAGAATAGAATCGTCAAGGATTAAGGTTGAAGATTTAGATGCTTACATCGAAGAAAAGAGCATAGAAGAACTCGAAATTCTTTGGAAAGTTCGTGAAGAAATGTTAAGTACGAAATTTTGTTGTGCAAAACTTCTTTCTAAAATTCGTTTCTTAAAAGGTATTGATTCAAACTATGCTAACCCTATGAACTTGGTTCAGCTAGAGTCTATTGCAGATCTTGATTTGGACGATGGTTACATTCTCCCAGAAATACAAGATGAAAGCAGTAAAATTCAAACTTACTCAAAAATAACTACTCGAACTAAACAAAGTGAATTTCGTTCCACAGTTCTGGAAGCCTACGGTGCTTGCGCTATAACAGGTAGCAAGCTGCCACAAGTACTTGAAGCAGCACATATAGTTCCTTTCAGTGGTAGGAATGATACATTGAAAAATGGAATCCTTCTTCGAGCCGATATTCACAAACTTTTTGATAGCTTCTTGCTATCTATTAACCCTAAAACTAAAAACTTAGAGTTAAATCCGGCTTTAGAATCTGAGTATGGGAAATATAGGAAAGTAGTGCAGACGACAGGTAGTACTGATAATTTATCATGGCATTATAGTCAGTACGTTAAGTTGTTATAACAAAGCATTTAAGAGTGATTCCCAACGCATGGCATTTTTCATTCTATCTTTGAGTGCGGTGTTTACGGTGGTAAGGTTGAGTGTCGTGGTAGCGTTGCTCACACCTTAATGCGGCGTTAGCATACTAAAATTGGGAACAAGTATTTATGAATAAATTGGAGTCTGTCCAAGAGTTACTAGATGTAGTGAGCAAGTTGCCATCAGATGACTATGTTGGAGGATGGTTCTATCGTGGGCAGTCGGATGCTTCTTGGGATCTGGAACCTAAAGCTCATCGTTTTCCACACAACGAGGGAGACAAGTTCGATTTCAAATTTAAAATGTGGCTTAAGCAAGCACATAAATATCCTGAAATGGATTTTGAAAATGAGCTAGAGGCAATGGCAATAGCGCAACATCATGGCTTCGCAACCAAGTTACTAGATTGGTCATCAAATATCTTAACTTCTGCTTTTTTTGCTTGTAGTAGTAATTTTGACAAAGATGGCAAAATCTATGCTTACTTTCCTACGCAATATGCCTATCTAGAAAAAGATGTGTTGGTTCCTGGTGGCAAGCCCGAACGTGTTCTTGGCTATCAGCTAAAGGGAGTTGCAGCGCGACTTCAAGCTCAGTCAGGTTACTTTACTTATCATAAAGAGCCAGAGTTCAAGATCGAAAATGAATTTTTCGAGCCAGCAAAACATCAAACTTTGTTTGAGTGGATCATACCCGCAAATGCTAAGGTATCCATAATACTTATGCTTGACCGTTTGTCAGTGAATTATAAAACCTTGTTCCCAGATTTGGATGGTCTTTCTAAGCATCATTGCTTAATGGATGAAGTAAAGGCAATCCAAAAGCGGAGATAGCGCCTGTTTTATTATGCTAACAAACGCTTCAAGAGGGACAGCCAACGCGCGGCATTTTTGCCATGCGTTGGTTTTTGTGATTACGGTGTTATGCGGAAGCTTAGTAGTAGCGTTGGCTGCCCCTTAAGCGGGCGTTATATTTTTTTAAGTTCAGCAATCAAAAGGATTCATGATGAACGTGGATAAAGCGAAAAAACGCATATTGAAACGAGTACAAAGAGGTTTCAAAGGTTATCCGCAAATATCATTAGAGTATTTCGGTAAAACGACGGATTTAGCGACCGAAGTCGTTATCACCTTTTTACCTGAGGAGAATGCCGAGCCTCAAATACAACGCTTTACAAGTAACAAAGATGCCCGCGAAGACGAAGCGATTCAATCTGTATTGTTAAAAATCATTGAGCGTGCGGAAGCTGCTACAGTTTTGGAAAAGCACGAAATATCAGTTTGTTAATGGTTTTTCTGCAATCCTAAGCAGTCGGTCACGTTAGCGTAGAGGATAAAAATATAACAAACGGCTCAAGAGGGATTGCCAACGCTTGGCGACTTTAGTGCAAAATTGAAGTTCAGTGTTTATAGTGTGTTTTTTAAGTTCGGCGGTGCGTTGTCAACCCCTTAGCCGGGCGTTAGGCAAAGTGAGTTTTTATCAGCTAAATCGGGTTTGAATTGAACGGTGAATTCAATGTTCTCATGGCTGGACTTAAGCAATAAATCGTCATCACATATTTGTTGTTTCTTGATCGCGTTGGGTTGCTTAGCGCTGTAAATTCAGCGGCAAAATAACCTTCAGCATCCAAACGTCCGCCGAGCATGCTACGCTCGTCACTTTTCTTCCAAATCGCTCAATTTGAGTTTTTTGTTTCTTTGCTGCGTTGGAGTTTTGGTTTATAAATGAATCGGTTAGTGTTTTTCAAGTTTACAAAAAGCTTTGTTCTTGGGTTTTGAAAGTATTGTTGTCAATTGGTTGGCCTAACAAACGGCTCAAGAGGGATTGCCAACGCGTGGCGGCTTTAGCGCAAAATTGAAGTTCAATGTTTACAGTGTGTTTTTTGAGTTCGGCGGTGCGTTGTCAACCCCTTAGCCGGGCGTTAGGTTTCTTTGAGCCACCCCGTTGAGGGTAGCTCATTAAAAATTAGACTGTTGCAGCGAGGTGATGTTCGATCCTATCCAAGACTTTAGCATCCTCTAATAGGTCAAATTTTCGAGCGAAAAGGTTAGGGCTCGAAATTAAGTTAGAAATATCGGCCATTGTAAACGTCCTCGGTCTAAGCTTTATATCTCCATCTGGTACCCAATCGATAAGTCGCAAGTCATCTTGAATTATTTCACCATGACAATCGTTATTCATCATAACTGTTTGGAAAAATCCTTCATCAGCAATAAATGTATTTTTATAAAATTCTTTATAGGGCTGAGATGCATCCGTGTTACAAACAAAATCACAGAATTTTCGTGACACAATCATCCATTGGGTGCCAATAAATGGTGTTATCCCTGACATGAATTTTCTAGCTATTTTAGGTCGGTAAATATGCTCTTTATATTCAAAGCACATATTTTGTATGCGATTCATCGTTTCAGGCCTAGCTTCATTTTGGTCTAGTGCTCGAATAAATTCCTTGTCTTTATTGTTTGACAAAAACTCATGAATATATGGCTGAGTTTTCAATGGAAAATCTTGTCCACTTAGGTTTATAAAATGCGTCCAGCTTTTGTTCATATTCAATAGCTTAGCCATACCACGAAGTTCAATATTAACTAAACTATACCCACCCCATAGTGCATTTTCTGATTCAAGAATTTCAGCATTTTGGTAATCATTTAGAAACAAAGTTATTTCATCTGAAATTTCTTTTCCAGAAGTTTTGTCAACATGGATAACGTAATGATTATTTGGGTGGTATATTGCATGAAATAGCCGTTTAAATTGATCTGGATAGCGGTGAACGAGAATAAGATAAGCAATCATTAGATCATTCCTTGAGAAATCTGGAATATTTATTTTCACGCTCCAGTTATCTCAGTTAGGGAATGTATGTTCTGAGTGGTAAGGCGTGTTCTTATCCATAGACTATATGGGGGTTCTGTCTTGATTAATCAATAGCAATGAAATATAAACCTAACAAACGCTTCAAGATGGACAGCCAACGCGTGGCATTTTTATCATGCGTTGGGTTTCGTGATTATGGTGTTATGCGGAAAGTTGGTAGTAGCGTTGTCTGCCCCTTAAGCGGGCGTTATGTTTAATCACGTCAAATCAGTTGGTTGTATCTTTTCTTTGCTCCCTCGGCTTGTTGGTTTTGTGCTTGTCGGCAAGTTGGCTTCGTCTGGCGCTACTTTCTGGACATCTATTCTTTGGCGCTGAAAATTCAGAGAATTGCCTCAATCAGTTTTCGCGTAAGCGCGAGGTTAGGGCGGTTGGTTCAATCAGAAATTTGATCTTAGTTTTATGGTCTTGGATAGCCGAAATTCGAAGTATGTTTTTCAAAACTATGAGTTGTTTCGGTTTTCTACGTTTTGGTTTTTGTTTATGAATCAAAGTCGAGTTAATCTTGGTTCAGGCAAAACGTAAGTTATTGAAGCTTAAGCATAACAAAGCGTTCAAGAGGGACTTGGCACGCGTGGCATTTTCGGATTGCAGTTTGTTTAGTGGTTAAGGTGTTATGCGGCAACTTTTGTATTGCGTGCCTGCGCCCCTTAACGCGGCGTTATGCTACCAGTCGAAATCTTCAATAAGGAATACTATGAAACAGAACATTGTCCATATTGCTTTAGTTGTAAAAGATTATGATGAAGCCATTGATTTTTATGTAAACAAACTCAAATTTGAACTTATTGAAGATACTCATCAACCTGAACAAGACAAACGTTGGGTGGTTGTGGCTCCACCAAATTCTCATGGTGTTACGCTATTACTTGCCAGAGCCTCGAAGCCAGAGCAGCATGATTTCATTGGGAATCAAGCAGGCGGTCGAGTATTTCTGTTCTTAAATACTGATGATTTCTGGCGTGACTTTAAGCGTATGAAATCGATTGGTATTAATTTCGTCCGCGAGCCAACAGAAGAAGACTATGGAACGGTAGCAGTGTTTGAAGACTTGTATGGAAACTTGTGGGATCTTCTTCAATTGAATCCAAGCCATCCAATGGCAAAAAGGTAGCATAACAAACGGCTCAAGAGGGATTGCCAACGCTTGGCGACTTTAGTACAAAATTGAAGTTCAGTGATTACGGTGTGTTTTTTGAGTTCGGCAATGCGTTGTCAACCCCTTAGCCGGGCGTTATGTGAATGGAGCGAAAAATGGACATATCTTCAATTACAACCGCATTGGCGGGACTGAAAAGTGCAACAGAAATTGCTACTTGGATTAAAAATTCAGGTTCAACTTTGGAAGATGCTGAAACAAAGCTAAAGTTGGCAGAGCTCATAAATGCGCTTGCAGATACGAAAGTAGAAGTTGCAAATTTCAAAGAGTTGCTATTAGAAAAAGATGAAATAATCCGTGGTTTGCAGCAAGAAAAATCAAAGCAAGCTAGTGTTGTTTGGGAAGAACCATTTTATTTTATAGTTGAAGAAGATAATCAAAAAATTGGCCCATACTGCCAGTGTTGCTACGACAGTGATGGCTCTTTAGTTCGAGTTCTTTCTCCTGCTAAAAATGGCTATTGGTCTTGTCATAAGTGTGATAGTGGTTATCGAGATTCTACATATAAAACTACAATCCAAACTGTTCGCAGGCGTGACATTTTTGGTAACTACTAAAAATTCACATAACAAACAATTCAAGTGGATTCTCAACGCGTGGCAGTTTTACTATGCGTCAGGTAAAGTGTTTACGGTGTTATGCAGCGGCTTGGTCAGTGCGTTGTTCACCACTTAATTGGGCGTTAGGCAAAGTGAGTTGTTATCAGCTAAATAGCGTTGGAATTGAGCAGTAAATTCCATGTTTTGTGGCTTAACTTAAGCCATAAATAATCATCACATATTTGTCGTTTCTTGATCGTGTTGGGTTGTTTAACGCTGTGAATTCATCGGTAAAATAACCTTCAGCATCCAAACGTCCGCCGAGAATGCTACGCTCGTCATTTTTCTTCCAAATCGCTCAGTTTGAATTTTTTGTTTCTTTGCTGATTTAGCATTTTGGTTTATAAATGAATCGGTTAGTTTGTTTTAAGTTTACAAAAAAAGCTCGTTCTTTAGTTTTAAAAGTGTCGGCGTCAATCAGTTGGCCTAACAAACGGCTTAAGAGGGATTGCCAACGCGTCGCTGCTTTAGTTCAAAATTGAAGTTCAGTGTTTACAGTGTGTTTTTTGGGTTTGGCAGTGCGTTGTCAACCCCTTAGCCGGGCGTTATGGCTTTCTCTAATTCAGTACAAATAAAAAGGAAATAAAATGAACCTAAATGCATTAAGAGAGATTATTGAAAATCACGAACACTTATTGGTGGAGCGTGCCCAAAGTATGGGGCTTGAAGAGCAATCAGTGCGAGCTGCGGCGTTAATCGTCGATGATCGTGGGTACGATGCTTTAGTTGGTCGCCAAATTTGGGTATTTGATAATGCTGTTCGACCTCTTATTGAGGATGTGTCTTGTGACGGATACCAAGGCTTATTTGGCGAAGATCAGAACGAATGTCCAAATATCCTAGAAGACGATGATTTGGTTGAATGCTACCAAAACGAATCTTTTCTATGCGAAGCTTGCCAAGGAAATTCTAATAGTGACTCCGCTGCAAGAGATAGTTTCATGCGCGAATAAGCTCAAAGCCATAACAAACGCTTCAAGAGGGACAGCCAACGCACGGCATTTTTACTGTGCGTTGATTTCGGTGGTTAGGGTGTTATGCGGAAAGTTGGTAGTAGCGTTGTCTGCCCCTTAAGCGGGCGTTAGGTGTCTTTAGTAACGCAGCTATCAATTGAACTTATTTTTCAAAATGTCCGTAAAATAATGAATTCATGATATTACGGAGTTAAAAATGAATCAGATTAATCCGGCAAAATTGCGTAATAGCAAATGGACAGCTGTAAAACCGATAAATCGAGAGAAACACTTTTTGGTGTCAGAGGTTGACTATGAAGAAGACGGTTCAGTAACTTTGTGTAAGTTAGAATCTATTCTTTCCCAAAATGAATATTCCATTGATTGGCTTGAGTTAAAAAATGAAGAAAAATGGTCTCAAGGTTGGACATAATCGGCATTTGGGTAATACACCTAACAAACGGCTCAAGAGGGATTGCCAACGCTTGGCGGCTTTAGTTCAAAATTGAAGTTTAGTGTTTACAGTGTGTTTTTTAAGTTCGGCAGTGCGTTGTCAACCCCTTAGCCGGGCGTTATGTTCACGGAGATAAAATGTCACATCCTATTTATTACAATTCGATCGTACATGAGGCGTATTACATTGAACAATTGGCTTCGGCAAGTGCCAATCATGTGCTCAAGTTATTAGAATTGTACAATACAGAAAAAGCGGAAGAATACGTTATTTCTGAATATGAAATAGAGTATGCGTCTTACGTTGAGTGGCTAATAGAAACTGTAAGTAGCCACTTAATTCTATGTGCTACGCGTACGAGGGTTTTACAAGATAGTTACGATTTTTCTAGTGACGATAATCCTCAATATTCGCCAGACCTTGAAGCTTTCGAGCATTTCGAAGAAATAGCAGAAGTAAAAAAAGGAAGCTTCAAACCTTCTCTTCGTGAGTGTTGTAATAAAATTATTCATGCAACCTCGTACGATTTAGTGTTTGCTAAAAATGAAGCTGGTTCTGACTATTGGGTAGGAAAATGTGAGCTCAAAGGTAGCTTCAATAACAAAGAGTGGGTCATTGTGTTGGATGCTACGAAGTTTTGTTTTGCTTTAAGGTATTACATTGATTTGGTTAAGCATCTTTAGCAATGTGAACATAACAAACGCTTTAAGACGGATTCGCAACGCTCGGCGGTTTTGGTTTGATTTAGCTTTTGTGTTTACGGTGCAATAATTGATTTTCGTGGTAGCGTTGCTCACCACTTAAGCGGGCGTTATGCAACTCAGGTAAATTTAGAGGTTCAATCTTTTTAGATTTCTCCGGCCATTCGTTTTGTGCCGTCGGCAAATCAGCTTTTTTACCCTCAAATTCGTGGTTCACTCAAGCCGTAAAACAGGTAAGGTTCTTTGTTTGTCTCAATGAGTTTTTGTGTTGGTTTGTTGCCAATTCAGCGTGCGCAAAGTGTGGAAAGGGCAAGTTTATCGAGCATTTTGTACTTGCTGAAAGTCTTGCTTGTTGAGTTTGTCTCATTCAAAAGCTTGGTTTGTTGTTGAACGGTGGACTTTGTTTTGGCGGCTTATTTATCACGGCTCCTGCTTGGGTTGATTCTTGAATCACTCAACCATTGCAATCGTGGCTTTTGATCGAGTAAAGTCAGTTTATCTTATTGAATTTGCATAACAAACGGCTCAAGAGGGATTGCCAACGCGTGGCGACTTTAGTGCAAAATTGCAGTCCAGTGTTTAAGTGTGTTTTTTAAGTTCGGCGGTGCGTTGTCAACCCCTTAGCCGGGCGTTATAAGCTTCGAGGAAAATTATGGAAAGTCTCATCAAACAAGCGATTGAATTGCGGAAAAAGGCTAAGTATCAAGAGTCGAGAGCTTTACTAAAAACGTTATTAAATGATGAGGCTTATTCTGCTAAGGCTCACTTACAAATTGCTTGGTCGTACGACAATGAGGGTAAAGAGCAAGAAGCGGTTGCTCATTATCTGTTGTCTCTTTCGGGTCTACTTTCGTCGGTAGAAAGGTTTGATGCTTTGTTTGGGCTAGCGAGCACTTATCGAACCCTTGGCATGTATTCAGAGGCGTTATGCTATTTCGAGCAAACTCTCAGTGACTACCCTGGTTCTATTGAAGTTCAGCCTTTCTATGCCATGTGCCTCTACAACTTGGGACGCTATAAAGAAGCGATATCATTGCTACTTGGACTTCTAGTATCGACCACGAATAGTGATGCAATTAAAGAGTATCAGCGAGCTATTTCTTTATACGCACAAGACTTAGATAAAACATGGTAAAACGAAGCACGCTTATAACAAACGGCTCAAGAGGGATTGCCAACGCTTGGCGACTTTAGTGCAAAATTGAAGTTCAGTGTTTACAGTGTGTTTTTTGAGTTCGGCTATGCGTTGTCAACCCCTTAGCCGGGCGTTAGGCAAAGTGAGTTTTTATCAGCTAAATCGAGTTGGAATTGAACGGTAAATTCCATGTTTTCTAGCTTAAGTTAAGCAATAAATAATCATCACATATTTGTTGTTTCTTGATCGCGTTGAGTTGTTTTTCGTTGTGAGTTTAGCGGCAAAATAACCTTCAGCATCCAAACGTCCGCCGAGCATGCTACGCTCGTCACTTTTCTTCCAAATCGCTCAATTTGAGTTTTTTGGTCTCTTTGCTGATTCAGTATTTTGGTTTATAAATGAATCGGTTAGTTTGTTTTAAGTTTATAAAAAGCCTTGTTCTTTGGTTGTGAAAGTGTCGGTGTCAATTGGTTGGCCTAACAAACGGCTCAAGAGGGATTGCCAACGCGTGGCGGCTTTAGTTCAAAATTGAAGTTCAGTGTTTACGGTGTGTTTTTTAAGTTCGGCGGTGCGTTGTCAACCCCTTAGCCGGGCGTTATGCTCTAGTCACAATCAAACTATTTTGGAATTTATCACAATGAAAAAATTAACAATTCTAGCTATTTCATCACTGGCTTTCTTCTCATCAAGCACTTTCGCTAGAGATGATGTGGGTAATTATTCGATTACAAAGGCAATGAGCTCTGAAGTGGCTAAATCTAAATTAGGCTCTGAAGTTTCATTTTACTTTGGCGAGCAGAGTTACGGCAAAGTTCTCAAAAAATTAGGTGAATTTAAAACCAGTAAAAAAACGAACGCTTTCAATAAAACAGATGAAGAAGCGTGCAACTGGGTTTTTCTTTCCGCCATGATTGCTCTTAAAGACAGAGCGATAAAAGAAGGTGGAAATGCAGTAGTTAATATCAAATCAAATTACAAAAATAACCTCACTTCAAGCAACGATACTTTTCAATGTGGTGCTGGAGCCGTAATGGCTGGAGTTGCATTGAGTGGTGAAGTTGTGAAGCTCAAAAAATAAGCATAACAAACGGTTAAAGAGGGATTGTCAACGCTCGTCGACTTTAGTTCAAAATTGAAATTCAGCGTTTACGGGGTGTTTTTTGAGTTAAGTGGTGCGTTGTCAACCCCTTAACCGGGCGTTATGCAACTCAGATAAATTTAGGGGTTCAATCTTTTTAGATTTCTCCGGCCATTCGTTTTGTGTTGTCGGCAAATGGGCATTTTTACCCTCAAATTCGTGGTTAACTCAAACCGTAAAACAGCAAGGTTCTTTGTTTGCCTCAATCAGTTTTTGCGTTGGTTTGTTGTGAATTCAGCGTGCGCAAAGTGTGGAAAGGGCAAGTTAATCGATCATTTTGCTTTTGCTGAAGGTTTCGCTCGTTGAGTTTTCCTGATTCAAAAGCTTGGTTTGTTGCTGAAAGGTGGACTTTGTTTTGGCGGCTCATTTATCACGGCTCTGGCTTGGGTTGATTCTTGAATCACTCAACCATTGCAATTGTGGCTTTTGATCGAGTAAAGTCAGTTTATCTTATTGAATTTGCATAACAAACGGCTCAAGAGGGATTGTCAACGCGTGGCGGCTTTAGTACAAAATTGAAGTTCAGTGTTTACAGTGTGTTTTTTGAGTTCGGTGGTGCGTTGTCAACCCCTTAGCCGGGCGTTATGCAACTCAGGTAAATTTAGGGGTTCAATCTTTTGGAATTTCTCCGGCTATTCGTTTTGTGCTGTCGGCAAATGAGCATTTTTACCCTCAAATTCTTGGTTAACTCAAACCGTAAAACAGGCAATTTTCTTTGTTTGCCTCAATTGGTTTTAGCGTTGGGGCGTTGTCAGTTTTGCGGGTGAAAAGTGTGGAAATGGCAAGTTAATCGATCATTTCGCATTTGCTGAAAGTCTTGCTTGTTGAGTTTGTCTCATTCAAAAGCTTGGTTTGTCGCTGAAAGGTGGACTTTGTTTTGGTGGCTTATTTATCACGGTTCAGGCTTTGGCTGATTCTTGGTTCACTTAACCAATATTTTGATTGTTTTCTTAATCAAATTTGGTGTAACTTCTGGTTTATCTTATTGAATTTGCATAACAAAGCATTTAAGACGGATTCGCAACGCTTGGCGGTTTTAGTGTAAATTCAGTTTTTGCGTTTTAAGTGGTTTGTCGAGGCATTGGTGTTTAGCGTCGCTCACCACTTAATGCGACGTTATAGCGCAGGTAAATTTGGAGTTTCATTTGAATAAAGATATCAATAAGATTATCCATCAAATTCGAGAGATTCTAGCTGGATTTGAAAGGTCAGACTTTCACAGTATGACTAGCTTTTATTTTTCATCTGGCTTTCCTGCTGGCTGCTGTGGAGATGCGACCGATTTGCTAGGGTTATATTTCTTGAAATATCATGGCCTAGATAGTGAGTACGTTTGTGGTCACGGGTTAGGAAATAACTCAAATCAAACTCACGCATGGTTGGTGTGCGAGGGCTACATTATCGATATTACAGCCGATCAGTTTAATGATGATGGTTATGAACTAGCCTCAGTTATAATCGATAAACAAAGCTCATTTCATGAGTTATTCGATGAAACGACCAGTCGACCTACAAGTATTGAGTACCTTAAAGGTACTGGTATTCCAAGTGTATTGGCAAAAGTACTGTCAATAATGCAAGTTCGTGAAAATGCGCTATAACAAACGCTTCAAGAGGGACAGCCAACGCGCAGCATTTTTAATATGCATTGGTTTTTGTGGTTACGGTGTTATGCGGAAAGTTAGTAGTAGCGTTGGCTGCCCCTTAAGCGGGCGTTATGTTTAATTTTAGCAATGGTTTTTATATGAAAAGAATTTGTTTACTTCTGGGGTTAACCCTCGTATTGGCAGGTTGTGCGTCTACTAATACGGACGCAAGTAAGTTTGCAACACTCCAAAATCAAAAAATTAAAGATGGAGAAAATAAGCATTCATTGATGTTTAGAACGGTGAATGGTAAAAAACTCGAAATACCCATTTTTACAACCCCATATAAAGCAACTCATTTGGTTTCTGCTGGTACAAGCTCTTTAGATATTGAAGTAACTCATACTTCAAATACAACTGAAGTGGTTTGGGCATCTCGATTTGAAGCAGAGATAAATTTGGTTGCAGGTGAAAAATATTTTATAAAAGCCAACGAAACTAATTGGTGTATAAATATGACCGTGGTTAATGCAAAAGGAGAAGAGGTTTCGTCTAAGCAATCCAAACCACTTTACCCATTTATAAGTATGAATCATATGAAAGATAGGTCGTTGATGGAACGCGTTCTAAACAAAGTGAAAAATGCCAAGTGTGAGAGTATTTAAACATAACAAACGGTTCAAGAGGGACAGCCAACGCGCGGCATTTTTACTATGCGTTGGTTTTGGTGATTACGGTGTTATGCGGAAAGTTGGTAGTAGCGTTGGCTGCCCCTTAACCGGGCGTTATAAGCTTTGGAGGCTTTAGTGATTACAATTCGAGAAATGGATATTTCCGATTACGATTCAGTGATTGATCTGTGGCGCCAGACGGAAAGCTTGTCATTAAGAGATGCTGATTCTAAACAAAGCATTGAAAGTTACCTTAACCGAAACTCTGGGCTAAGTTTTGTTGCGTTAAGCGGCAATAACATTATTGGTGCGGTACTCGTTGGGACCGATGGTCGCAGAGGGTATCTGCAACATTTGGCTGTTTCATCAGAATTTCGAGGCCAAAAAATAGGTAAAGCTTTGGTTGAAAAATCAGTTGATGCTTTGACTTCGATTGGTGTTTCAAAGACGCATTTATTTGTTTATAGCAATAATGTTAATGCGCAAAATTTTTACGAAAAATTAGGCTGGCTTCCAAGGGATGAAATACGCATGTATTCATTTAATAACTCAAGTAATCCAAACGTTTAGTGGCAGCTTATAACAAACGGCTCAAGAGGGATTGCCAACGCTTGGCGACTTTAGTACAAAATTGAAGCTCAGTGTTTACAGTATGTTTTTTAAGTTCGGCGGTGCGTTGTCAACCCCTTAGCCGGGCGTTATGCAACTCAGGTAATTTTAGGGGTTCAATCTTTTGGATTTCTCCGACCATTCGTTTGGTGTTGTCGGCAAATGAGCACTTTTACCCTCAAATCCGTGGTTCACTCAAGCCGTAAAACAGCTAAGGTTCTTTGTTTGCCTCAATCAATTTTAGCGCTGGTTCGTTGCCAATTCAGCGTGCGCAAAGTGTGGAAAGAGCAAGTTTATCGAGCGTTTTACAGCTGCTGAAAGTCTTGCTTGTTGAGTTTGTCTCATTCAAAAGCTTGGTTGGTTGTTGAAAGGTGGACTTTGTTTTGGCGGCTCATCTATCACAGTTCTTGCTTGGGTTGGTTCTTGAATCACTCAACCATTGCAATCGTGGCTTTTGATCGAGATAAGTCAGTTTATCTTATTGAATTTGCATAACAAACGGCTCAAGAGGGATTGCCAACGCTTGGCGACTTTAGTGCAAAATTGAAGTTCAGTGTTTACAGTGGTTTTTTGAGTTCGGCGGTGCGTTGTCAACCCCTTAGCCGGGCGTTATGCAACTCAGGTAAAGTTAGGGGTTCAATCTTTTTAGATTTCTCCGGCCATTCGTTTTGTGTTGTCGGCAGATGAGCTTTTTTACCCTAAAATTCGTGGTTAACTCAAACCGTAAAACAGGCAAGGTTCTTTGTTTGCCTCAATGAGTTTTGGTGCTGGTTTGTTGTCAATTCAGCGTGCGCAAAGTGTGGAAAGGGCAAGTTAATCGAGCATTTTGCACTTGCTGAAAGTCTTGCTTGTTGAGTTTGTCTGATTCAAAAGCTTGGTTTGTTGCTGAAAGGTGGACTTTGTTTTGGCGGCTCATTTATCACGGCTCTGGCTTGGGTTGATTCTTGAATCACTCAACCATTGCAATTGTGGCTTTTGGTCGTGTAAAGTCGGTTTATCTCATTGAATTTGCATAACAAACGGCTCAAGAGGGATTGCCAACGCATAGCGACTTTAGTACAAAATTGAAGTTTAGTGTTTAAGGTGTGTTTTTTTGAGTTCGGCGGTGCGTTGTCAACCCCTTAGCCGGGCGTTATGTAACTAGGAGAAAAAATGAGCATCAATGAAATGAATGGTTTTGAAGTTACTGGTTTTGTCATTCGTACAACTAATGCGGATGAAGTAAATTCATCGACTGCAAAAATTGGAAATCTTTGGGCTAAATTTTACACAAATGCTGCTCCAAAGTTAGATGAAAAATCAAAAGTTTATGGCTTGTACACAAACTATGAGTCTGATTTTACAGGTGCTTTTGACGTTATTGCTTGTTCGGATACCTTATCACCAGAAATATTACCAGACTCAGTAAAAGTAAATGTTACTTCTGGTAAGTACGTGACTTTTGCTGCGAGCGGTGAAATGCCACAAGCAGTTATAGATCTTTGGGGTGAAGTTTGGAATTACTTTAGCTCTGAAAGCTGTCCTCACGCACGAGCATACACAACAGACTTTGAATATTATAAAAGTGCTCATGAAGTCGAGATCTCTATTTCTGTCAAATAGTTACATAACAAACGGCTCAAGAGGGATTGCCAACGCGTGGCGGCTTTAGTTCAAAATTGAAGTTCAGTGTTTACAGTGTGTTTTTTAAGTTCGGCTATGCGTTGTCAACCCCTTAGCCGGGCGTTAGCTGAGGTTAAGAAAAACCATAAAATTAAGCGCTTATTTTTCTTAGTCTGAGGCTCTAGCTTTACACCTGAAAGTCAGCACTTTTCCGCGTATCTCGCCAGTGGCACTGTTCGTGAAGTGGTTGAACTAACCGAAGTCTTCTTACGGGAAGTGATGTGTTTGTTTATTTCTTTGGTGTGGCTTCTTTGGTTTTGAAGCTCTTTCGCGCTCAAATGGGTTTCACGCACTTGGTTGTTGGCTTCTTCGACATAATTCTTTGTAAATTTAAGCTCTAGAAACTCGTCAAATTTTGTTGTTATTTCTTCTTTGCCAAGTGCGTTTCGTGGATTAGGTTTTAGTTTCTCAGTTGTCCGTTTTACTTTGCCGGTTGAAAGCAATAATGTGTTTTAAATTAGGCCGTTGGGTAGTCAATCTCCGGCTAAAGTGTAGCAGCTAACAAACGGCTCAAGAGGGATTGCCAACGCGTGGTGGCTTTAGTGCAAAATTGAAGTTCAGTGTTTACGGTGTGTTTTTTGAGTTCGGCGGTACGTTGTCAACCCCTTAGCCGGGCGTTATATTTTTTGGAGAAACTCGGTGATAACTAAAATTAAGAAAACTCGAAAACGAATGGCGAAGGTGCAACAAAGAACTTATGGGGTACGTGTCAGGAGTGGACGAAGCACTTTATATAATCATCTAATTAATGATGACAATTCGCAAAAAATCTTATCTCACTTGGGCGTTGGCTTTGAGCAGAATTTGTTTCTAGCCTCACTTGAAAATTTATCTGATAAAGGTAACCCAGTTCGCTTCAATAACTTTGCTTATTGTATGCGAGAAATAATTAGCATAATCCTAGCTAAGTATTCAGATGACGATGAAATTCAAAGATGTGCGTGGTTTGTACCACCTTCGGATACAACAGTAACTCGCAAACAGCGTGTAATATATTCAATTTGTGGTGGCTTAGAGCTTGACTATGTTAAGCGTGAAGTTCTTCAAATTGAAGAAGACGAAGAAAATATCCTTGATCAGACATTAAAAGTATTTGGCAAAAAATTTGGTGAGTTGAGTAAATATACCCATGTTCGATCCGATAGCTCGTTCAATATCAGTAATGATCTTTGTGAGAAATTGTCAAAAGAAGTATTGAAGTTAACTAGTGACATTGTTCGTTTGGTTGAACAATGTCGTAGTGAAATTCAAAATTTAGTACGTGAGCAAATCAGTGAGACTGTTACTCAAGAAGCTCTCACAACTACGCTAGAGGGCTTAGATATATTGTCATCTCACGGGCACGTAAATGATGTGGAAGTCTCGGAATTTTCAGTTGATGACATTGACAGTCAATGGCTGAAGGTTAAGGGAACTGGCTATGCTTATTGTACATTGGTTTGGGGATCAGGAAGCGATTTTAGAAACGACAATGGCGCGACTATGGATGAAGATTTCCCTCTCAATTTTACGGCGCATATACCTTTGGGTAATTTCAATGATGTCCAAATATTTGAAGGGGATATTGATGTAGACAACCGTGAGTGGTTTGGCGAATAAAGAAATATAACAATCTGTTTAAGAGTGATTCGCAACGCGTGGCATTTTTACTATGCGTTGCGTTTAGTGTTTAAGGTGGTATGCGGCGGCTTAAGTACTGCGTTGCTCACACCTTAACAGGGCGTTAGGTGCCAATCAGTTATCATCAGTTTTCAAGAAATAAATCGTGGAGAAAAAATGCAGTTTGCTAGTGCGTTTCAATATAAAAAATGGGCAAACGATGAGTTGCTTGAGTTAGGTGAAAAACAATTTTCACAGTTACCAGAAAACGATGCGACCTTTTTCGTTCGGATTTTGAATCACACAACGGTCGTGGATAGTCTTTTTATCAGTCGTATTTTAGGTGAGCCCGAAAAGTACAGTGGTGGCAATACCGTCGAGACTCCTTCATTGTCAGAGTTACAACGAATCATAAATGAGCATGACTCATGGCTTATTGATTTTACAAAATCAGTGAGTGCAGACGAACTCAAACGTAATGTGATTTTCCGTTTTATCGATGGTGGTTTTGGACAGTTAACAATAGAAGAAATTTTGCTTCATTTACTGACGCATGGCAGTAATCATCGAGGTATGGCCTCAAGAGTGTTAGCTGAAAATGGTCTTGAGCGTCCGAAAGATACTTTTACTCGATACTTGCATGAAACAGAGCCCAAAAGACGATTGTGTTCAGGCACCTAACAAACAATTCAAGCAGACCCTCAACGCGTGGCATTTTTGTTTTGCGTTGAGTTTGGTGATTACGGTGTTGTGCGAGAAGTTGGTAGTTGCGTTTCGGGCTACTTAATTGGGCGTTATGTGTAAAGGAGTAATCAAGCAATGTCTCTGGAATTTTACGATGAATTACTCAAAAGTGAGCGTTTTTGTGAAAGCTTGGGGCGGCTGATATTGATGTCTGGAAAGTTAGAGTCAGCATTAAAGTCAATCGTTCTCACGAGTAGTCTTAAAGTGAGATACAACCTTAGTCGAGCTATGTTAGGTCAGCTTGTTGGTAGCTGTAAAGAACATGAATTGGTTACTGATGAGCTTCGTGAAATTTTGGAATTTATACTGGTTCGTCGTAACTACCTTACTCATAACCTTTACCCTTTGTTTAACGATGAAATTGAATATACGTTATTGCCTAAAGACAACTTACACCCTGATGATGCAGAGTATTATTTCCCTAAATGCGTTGAAGAGTTAATTGCACATATAGAATATGCCATAGACTATATCAACAAACGGAATTAGCACATAACAAACGCTTCAAGAGGGACAGCCAACGCGCGGCATTTTTACCATGCGTTGATTTTTGTGGTTACGGTGTTATGCGGTAAGTTGGTAGTAGCGTTGGCTGCCCCTTAAGCGGGCGTTAGGCAAAGTGAGTTTTTATCAGCTAAATCGAGTTGAAATTGAACGGTAAATTCCATGTTCTCATGGCTGAACTTAAGCAAATGAATAATCATCACATATTTGTTATTTCTTGATCGCGTTGGGTTGTTTGTCGTTGTGAGTTTAGCGGTGAAATAACCTTCAGCATCCAAACGTCCGCCGAGCATGCTACGCTCGTCACTTTTCTTCCAAATCGCTCAATTTGAGTTTTTTTGTTTCTTTGCTGATTCAGCATTTTGGTTTATAAATGAATCGGTTAGTTTGTTTCAAGTCTACAAAAAAGCTCGTTCTTTGGTTGTGAAAGTGTCGGTGTCAATTGGTTGGCCTAACAAACGGCTCAAGAGGGATTGCCAACGCGTGGCGACTTTAGTGCAAAATTGAAGTTCAGTGTTTACAGTGTGTTTTTTGAGTTCGGCTATGCGTTGTCAACCCCTTAGCCGGGCGTTATGCAACTCAGGTAAATTTAGGGGTTCAATCTTTTTAGGTTTCTCCGGCCATTCGTTTTATGTTGTCGGCAAATGAGCTTTTTTACCCTAAAATTCGTGGTTAACTCAAGCCGTAAAACAGGCAAAGTTCTTTGTTTGCCTCAATGAGCTTTGGTGCTGGTTTGTTGCCAATTCAGCGTGCGCAAAGTGTGGAAAGGGCAAGTTAATCGAGCATTTTGCACTTGCTGAAAGTATTGCTTGTAGGGTTTGTCTCATTCAAAAGCTTGGTTTGTTGCTGAAAGGTGGACTTTGTTTTGGCGGCTTATTTATCACGGCTCTGGCTTCGGTTGATTCTTGAATTACTCAACCATTGCAATCGTGGCTTTTGATCGAGTAAAGTTGGTTTATCTTATTGAATTTGCATAACAAACGGCTCAAGAGGGATTGCCAACGCGTGGCGACTTTAGTGCAAAATTGAAGTTCAGCGTTTACAGTGGTTTTTTGAGTTCGGTGGTGCGTTGTCAACCCCTTAGCCGGGCGTTATGCAACTCAGGTAAATTTAGGGGTTCAATCTTTTGGGATTTCTCCGGCTATTCGTTTGGTGTTGTCGGCAAAGGAGCATTTTTACCCTCAAATTCTTGGTTAACTCAAACCGTAAACAGGCAAATTTCTTTGTTTGCCTCAATTGGTTTTAGCGTTGGCGCGTTGTCAGTTTTGCGGGTGCAAAGTGTGGAAAGGGCAAGTTAATCGATCATTTCGCATTTGCTGAAAGTCTTGCTCGGTGAGTTTTTCTCATTCAAAAGCTTGGTTTGTCGCTGAAAGGTGGACTTTGTTTTGGTGGCTTATTTATCACGGTTCAGGCTTTGGCTGATTCTTGATTCACTTAACCAATATTTTGATTGTTTTCTTAATCAAATGTAGTGTAACTTCTGGTTTATCTTATTGAATTTACATAACAAAGCATTTAAGACGGATTCGCAACGCTTGGCGGTTTTAGTGTAAATTCAGTTTTTGTATTTTAAGTGGTTTGTCGAAGCACCGGTGTTTAGCGTTGCTCACCACTTAATGCGGCGTTATGTTTAATCACGTAAATTCAGTGGTTTATGATTTTTCTTTGTACCATCGGCTTGTTAGTTTCTAGTTTTTCGGCAAGTTGGCTTCGTTTGGCGCTGTTTTCTGGACATTTATTCTTTGGCGCTGGAAATTCAGAGAATTGCCTCAGTCTATTTTCGAGTAAGCGCGAGGTTGGTTCGGCTGGCTCAATCAGTATTTTGAACACAGGTTTTTGTGCTTGAATTGCCGAAATTCGAAGTCTGTTTTTCAAATCTATGAGTTGTTTCAGTTTTCTGGTTTTTGGCTTTTGTTTGTCAGTCAAAACCGAGTTAATCTTGGTTTAGGTAAAACGTAAGTTATTGAAGCTTAAACATAACAAACGGTTCAAGAGGGACAGCCAACGCGTGGCATTTTTATTATGCGTTGGTTTTTGTGGTTACGGTGTTATGCGGAAGCTTCGTAATGGCGTTGGCTGCCCCTTAACCGGGCGTTATGTGTGGGTGATATTTCGAACTGAAATTTTTATTGTAAGCACCGAAAAGACTCATTTTTAAGCTTCTAGTTCTATGAAGATAAATGTGATGGTCTAGACATCTATGCAGGTACCTAGACCATTATTTTTTAGAAACGATAGCCTAACGAAATTGCATAGGTATAAGCGTCAGAATTAGAAAGGTGCTGTGTATACTCGAGGCCAGTATTCATAGCCAAACGTTGAGTGATGTTAAACTCAAAGCCTAAACCTCCAGCAAAATTACCATCTTCTATTTTGCCAGCATCCTTACCATCTCGCTTACTTTCAACAACAAGCTGAGAGTACCCTACAGTACCGTACAGACTTACAGTATCGTTTAGACGATAAACTGGGCCAAAGTGAAAGCTACCGTAACTGTATGTACGCTTGCTTTTCTCAACTAGTTGAAGGTTGGTAGTTGCAAGGTCTTGATATTCTTTATTTTCTAAACCTGTGATTGTAGCACTAGCAAGAAAACCTAGATTACTTGTGCCTTCAAAGCGGTATTTAACAGTTAAACCGTGAAGTTTATCAGTAATTTGTTCAAGATCGGTTTGTGCATAACCTAAATGAATTGTATGACTTGCAGCATTTGCATAAGAAGTTGCTACAGCGAATAATACTGTTGCTAATGATAGTTGTTTTTTCATTGATACTAATTCTCTTTTTAACTGATGAATCAATCTATTTGATTCGCCTATAATAATGTTGCAAGCAATTCTTATTATCAATGGGTTAAGTGTTTCATTTTGTTTCATTTGGTTGCATTTTTATGTGATGAATATTGTGTTTCGATTGTGGGGCATCACATAACAAACGGCTCAAGAGGGATTGTCAACGTATGGCGGCTTTAGTGCAAAATTGCAGTTCAGTGTTTACAGTGTGTTTTTTGAGTTCGGTGGTGCGTTGTCAACCCCTTAGCCGGGCGTTAGGTATTCTACGTTTAGAATATAAAAGGAGTTTTGATGAAAGAATTAACAGTAATTCATTGTTCACAAGCTTATCGGTTTATTGGAGAATTACTAGGCAAAAATCGCAATACTTCAATGTATAAAACTATTGATGGTAAGTTCATTATCTTTGAAAAATGGAAAGATGACGAAGGTTCAATAAGTACTTACAACACTGAGGCTGGTTTGATAGACGATGGTGAGCCTCAGTGGATACTATGGGCCGGTTTAAATTTACCAGAAGATAAAGTGACCAGATTGTAGATTGGAAATAAATACCTAACAAACGCTTCAAGAGGGACAGCCAACGCGCGGCATTTTTATTATGCGTTGGTTTTTGTGGTTACGGTGTTATGCGGAAAGTGAGTAGTAGCGTTGGCTGCTCCTTAAGCGGGCGTTAGCTGAGGTTAAGAAAAATCATCAAATTACGTGTTTATTTTTCTTAGTCTGAGGCTCTAGCTTTACACCTGAAAGTCAGCACTTTTCCGCGTATCTCGCCAGTGGCACTGTTCGTGAAGTGTTTGAACTAACCGAAGTCTTCTTACGGGAAGTGATGTGTTTGTTTATTTCTTTGGTGTGGCTTCTTTGGTTTTGAGGCTCTTTCGCGCTTAAATGGGTTTTGCGCACTTGGTTGTTGGCTTCTTCGAAAGAATTCTTTGTAAATTTAAGTCCTAGAAGCTCGTCAGTTTTCCTGTTATTTCTTCTTTGCCAAGTGAGTTTCGTGGATTAGGTTTTAGTTTCTAAATTGTCCGTTTTACTTTGTCGTTTGAAAGCAATAATGTGTTTTAAATTAGGTCGTTGGGTAGTAAATCTCCGGCTAAAGTGCAGCAGCTAACAAACGCTTCAAGAGGGACAGCCAACGCGTGGCATTTTTATTATGCGTTGGTTTTTGTGATTACGGTGTTATGCGGAAAGTTGGTAGTAGTGTTGTCTGCCCCTTAAGCGGGCGTTAGCTGAGGTTAAGAAAAGTCATAGAATTAAGCGTTTATTTTTCTTAGTCTGAGGCTCTAGCTTTACACCTGAAAGTCAGCACTTTTCCACGTATCTCGCCAGTGGCACTGTTCGTGAAGCGGTTGAACTAACCGAAGTCTTCTTACGGGAAGTGGTGTGTTTGTTTATTTCTTTGGTGTGGCTTCTTTGGTTTTGAGGCTCTTTCGCGCTTAAATGGATTTCGTGCACTTGGTTGTTGGCTTCTTCGAAAGAATTCTTTGTAAATTTAAGTCTTAGAAGCTCGTCAGTTTTCCTGTTATTTCTTCTTTGCCAAGTGCGTTTCGTGGATTAGGTTTTAGTTTCTAAGTTGTCCGTTTTACTTTGTCGCTTGAAAACAATAATGTGTTTTAAATTAGGCCGTTGGGTAGTCAATCTCCGGCTAAAGTGCAGCAGCTAACAAACGGCTCAAGAGGGATTGCCAACGCTTGGCGGCTTTAGTTCAAAATTGAAGTTCAGTGTTTAAGTGTGTTTTTTTAGTTCGGTGGTGCGTTGTCAACCCCTTAGCCGGGCGTTAGGCAAAGTGAGTTTTTATCAGCTAAATCGGGTTTGAATTGAACGGCGAATTCCATGTTCTCATGGCTGGACTTAAACAATAAATCGTCATCACATATTTGTTGTTTCTTGATCGTGTTGGGTTGTTTAGCGCTGTGAGTTTAGCGGCAAAATAACCTTCAGCATCCAAACGTCCTCCGAGCATGCTACGCTCGTCACTTTTCTTCCAAATCGCTCAATTTGAATTTGTTGGTTTCTTTGCTGATTTAGGGCTTTGGTTTATAAATGAATCGGTTAGTTTGTTTTAAGTTTGTAAAAAGCCCTGTTCCTTGGCTTTGAAAGTATCATTGTCAATCGGTTGGCCTAACAAACGGCTCAAGAGGGATTGCCAACGCTTGGCGACTTTAGTGCAAAATTGAAGTTCAGTGTTTAAGTGTGTTTTTTAAGTTCGGCGGTGCGTTGTCAACCCCTTAGCCGGGCGTTATGCTTAATCACGTAAAATCAGTGGTTTATGATTTTTCTTTGTTCCCCAGGCTTGTTTGTTTCGAGTTTTTCGGCAAGTCGGCTCCAGTGGGCGCTGTTTTCCGGACACTTATTCTTTGGCGCTAAAAACTCTGAGAATTGCCTCAATCAATTCTCGGGCAAGCGCGAGGTTAGGGCGGTTGGCTCAATCAGAAATCCATTTCTAGGTTTTCAAACTTCAAACCAGATTTGCCAAAATTCCGAGCCTGATTATCAAAACTATGATTCATTTCGGTTTTCTACGTTTTGGCTTTTGTGTGTAAATCAAAGTCGAGTTAATCTTGGTTCTGGTCAAACGTAACCCATTGAAGCTTAAGCATAACAAGGCGTTTAAGCGGGATTCATGCCGCGTGGCATTTCTGGTTTGCAGTGAGTTTTGGTGGTGAAAGTGGTATGCGGAAGCTTGGTTTATGCGGCATTCACCCCTTAACGCAGCGTTATGTTCTCTTGCTAACATTATGATTATAATTGCAAAATTAGTGTCTCTAGTGTCGTATCAAATCACTTGTATGGTATGTTAAAACCAAGATTCGCTGTGTGAACACTTTGGAGATCCCATGACATATATTCCATTACGCAAAGACTTAACAGAAACAAGTCAGAAGTGTAATTTTTGCCCCAAACATCTAAGGTCTTTGAAGGCATATGTCTTAAAAAATACCAAAACAGGCGCAATTGTATTTTCTGGTCCTGAATGTGCTAAAAAGCACTTAGCTGAAGGTTTTTCGCTAAAAGGGATTCCTGACCTTACAAAATACACTAGCGCAACTGGATCTAGGATCAGTGGAGGCACTGGTGGTAATGGAGGTCAATCCACCGAGAGTTCTGATGAAAAAAGAGCTATTGAGTATTTAGAGTTAAGAGAACGAAAACTAACTAATGAAATTAATTGCTCTTGGGAAGTTCTAACTAATTTTTACAGGGTTTATCTTGAAGGTAACCTTACGGAGCAAGATATCCGTTCAATAAATAATATCGAACGAAAAGCTCCAGATTCTTTGAAACTAGATACACTACAAAAATGTTATAACTATTTGTTCTGGATTGATGTTGGTATCGAAAAACTAGATGAAGATAAAAGACAGTTCCTAAAAAGTATTCGTAATATTGTCCGTGAAAGAAAACAACTCACTCCAAAGCAGTTTGAAGCAATGAATAAATGGTTGGAAAATATTGATGGTGTCCCTCAGTTAAAGTAGTCACCTCATAATCCCGAACATAACAAACGCCTCAAGAGGGACTGTCAACGCGTAGCGTTTCCAGTCCCAATGAGCCGCAGTGGTTATGGTTGTTGTGTTTGAGTTTAGTGGTAATGCGTTGCCAGCCCCTTAGGCGGGCGTTATGCGCTAATTGGAAAAATTGACAGGAGTTAACAATGAACCAGCATGAAAAGCTCAATTATGTGGAGTTTGCAGCGAAAGACTTAGAGTCAACGAAAGCGTTCTTTTCAAAGGTTTTTGGTTGGAGCTTTGTTGACTATGGGCCTGAATATGCAGCTTTCTCAAATGAAGGCTTAGATGGTGGTTTTTTCAAAGCTGAGCTTTCTGGCCGGACTGAAAATGGTGGCGCACTGTTAATTTTCTATAGTTCAGACATTGAAGCTACTTTAGAAAAAGTCGTGAAAAATGGCGGTCATATCATCCGTCCTATCTTTGAGTTTCCTGGTGGTTGTCGTTTTCATTTTGCAGAGCCAAGTGGTAATGAATTTGCTGTTTGGTCTGAAGCACGCGCATAACAAACGCCTCAAGAGGGACTGTCAACGCGTGGCGTTTCCAGTCCCAATGAGCCGCGGTGGTTGCAGTTGTTGTGTTTGAGTTTAGTGGTAATGCGTTGCCAGCCCCTTAGGCGGGCGTTATAACTCAATGTAAACCTTTGATAAAGAGGAAAAATGGAAGATAGAAGTTCTTATGATTATATTAAGCTTGGTTTACTTTTAAGAGCAGGAGCCGGGTCTAGGTATAGCTATACATTTGCCAACTCACTGTTTAGTGAAGTTAAAGAGCTTTTGAGCGAAGTTAACTTTGAAGTTTCACTCGCGATGACTGATTCTGAGAAATTTGGCAGAGTGGAAGACGAAATTAAGAAAAAATTTGAATCATCTCCAGAAGAGTTCATTGACAGCGAAGAGCGTGAGCGTTTGACTGCTGTTTTTTACGACTTAGAGAAAGTCATATTTGCTGAGTCGTCTACAAAGAAAACGTACTCGCTCCCCGCGAGAAGATACAATACAAAATACTTGTTAAATAGCCCGGATAAACTCTTTAAGGATGGTCACTTCTCAAAATATTCTGAACTAGCAAGAGCCGATATATTTTCTGCCTCAAAGTGTTTGCTTTTTGGAGAAGCTACGGCATCTGCTTTTCATATACTACGTGCGACAGAGGATGTGTTAAAAAGCTATTATTTTCATCACCGTAAGCAAAAGCGCATTCCAAAGCCAATGTGGGCAAATATGTTAGATCAGTTAAAAGCTAAGAAGACAAATAAGCCACCTCTAGCATTATTGGAGTCATTAGATCTGATTAGGAAAAATTACAGGAATCCGACTCAGCATCCTGAAGCTCTATATACCATTGATACCGCACAAGATCTCTTTGGTGTTTGCCTTGATGTCCTCGGAAAGATGGCAGAAGAGTTATAACAAAGCATTTAAGAGTGATTCCCAACGCATGGCATTTTTTGTTCCATCGTTGGGTTTTGTGTTTACGGTGGTATGGTTAAGTTTCGTGGTAGCGTTGCTCACACCTTAATGCGGCGTTATGCAACTCAGGGAAATTTAGGGGTTCAATCTTTTTAGATTTCTCCGGCCATTCGTTTTGCGTTGTCGGCAAATGAGCATTTTTACCCTAAAATTCGTGGTTTACTCAAGCCGTAAAACAGGCAAGGTTCTTGGTTTGCCTCAATCCGTTTTAGCGTTGGCGTGTTGTGAATTTAGCGGGTGCAAAGTGTGGAAAGGGCAAGTTTATCGAGCATTTTGTGCTTGCTGAAAGTCTTGCTTGTTGAGTTTGTCTGGTTCAAAAGCTTGGTTTGTTGTTGAAAGGTGGACTTTGTTTTGGCGGCTCATTTATCACAGTTCTTGTTTGGGGGGGTTCTTGAATCACTCAACTATTACAATCGTGGCTTTTGGTCGTGTAAATTCTATTTATCTCATTGAATTTGCATAACAAACGGCTCAAGAGGGATTGCCAACGCGTGGCGACTTTAGCGCAAAATTGAAGTTCAATGTTTACAGTGTGTTTTTTGAGTTCGGCGGTGCGTTGTCAACCCTTAGCCGGGCGTTAGCAAATTTATTCGACATCTAACTCGCATGGAGGAAAAGTAAGTGGAAATAGATAGATATTCGATCATTGAATCACATAGGCTGACAAGCCCGGGTCTTCGTTATCTAGGGCAAATCATTGATGGTGCAATAAGTGCCACAATATTCATTTTCTTTCTTTGGCTCGGTACTTTAATTGGTTTATCCCAAGCTTCATCAAGTTTAATAGCATTTTCGGCGGCTGCTTTATATTTTCTACTTTCTGACGGTTTGCCTAAAGGGCAAAGTCTCGGTAAGAAACTACTAGGGATCTCAGTTATAGATTCGGTTACAGGAAAAAGTTGTAGTTTCCCTCAGTCATTTTTTCGTAACCTTCTGACACCAATAATTGGTATGATCGACGCGGTTTTTATTCTTGGCAAAAGAAGACAGAGGTTAGGTGACAAGCTGGCAAAAACAATCGTTGTAGTAAATTAGCTAACAAACGGCTCAAGAGGGATTGCCAACGCTTGGCGACTTTGGTGCAAAATTGAAGTTCAGCGTTTACAGTGTGTTTTTTGAGTTCGGCGGTGCGTTGTCAACCCCTTAGCCGGGCGTTATGCAGTTCTACAGGTTCAACGGAAACTAAAAAACGTCAGCCCAATGTATTTGAACTGACGGAGTTTTACTCTTTTTGTATGTAAGGTGTTTATTCTGCGGCTTTTACTCTGATTTTGCTTTTAGCTACGTCAGAAAGGTTTAGGCTAGAAATTGCAGCATTAGCTTCGTTTTCGTTTGGCATTTCGACAAAAGCAAAGCCTTTTGATTGACCCGTTACTTGGTCTAAAACAAGCGTACATTCGGCTACGGAGCCATGAGCTGAGAATAAAACACGAAGTTCTTGTTCAGTTGTAGAGCGAGATAGATTGCGAACTAAAAGTTTCATGATGAACCAGTTGGTAGTAAATGACAGTGTGAATTGTGGCAGCTAAAGATAAGTTTGGCTAAGCAATTCGTTCTCTATACTGAGTATTGGTTAAAAAACTGCATAACAAACGGCTCAAGAGGGATTGCCAACGCTTGGCGGCTTTAGTGCAAAATTGAAGTTCAGTGTTTACAGTGTGTTTTTTGAGTTCGGCGGTGCGTTGTCAACCCCTTAGCCGGGCGTTAGCTGAGGTTAAGAACAATCATAAAATTAAGCGTTTATTTTTCTTAGTCTGAGGCTCTGGCTTTACACCTGAAAGTCAGCACTTTTCCATGTATCTCGCCAGTGGCACTGTTCGTGAAGTGGTTGAACTAACCGAAGCCTTCTTACGGGAAGTGATGTGCTTGTTTATTTCTTTGGTGTGGCTTCTTTGGTTTTGAAGCTCTTTCGCGCTTAAGTTGATTTCGCGCACTTGGTTGTTGGCTTCTTCGAAAGAATTCTTTGTAAATTTAAGTCTTAGAAGCTCGTCAGTTTTCCTGTTATTTCTTCTTTGCCAAGTGCGTTTCGTGGATTAGGTTTTAGTTTCTAAGTTGTCCGTTTTACTTTGTCGCTTGAAAACAATAATGTGTTTTAAATTAGGCCGTTGGGTAGTCAATCTCCGGCTAAAGTGCAGCAGCTAACAAACGGCTCAAGAGGGATTGCCAACGCTTGGCGGCTTTAGTTCAAAATTGAAGTTCAGTGTTTAAGTGTGTTTTTTTAGTTCGGTGGTGCGTTGTCAACCCCTTAGCCGGGCGTTAGGCAAAGTGAGTTTTTATCAGCTAAATCGGGTTTGAATTGAACGGCGAATTCCATGTTCTCATGGCTGGACTTAAACAATAAATCGTCATCACATATTTGTTGTTTATTGATCGCGTTGGGTTGTTTTTCGCTGTGAATTCAGCGGCAAAATAACCTTCAGCATCCAAACGTCCGCCGAGCATGCTACGCTCGTCACTTTTCTTCCAAATCGCTAAATTTGAGTTTTTTGGTTTCTTTGCTGATTTGAGATTTTGGTTTATAAATGAATCGGTTAGTTTGTTTCAAGTTTACAAAAAAGCTCGTTCTTTGGTTGTGAAAGTGTCGGTGTCAATTGGTTGGCCTAACAAACGGCTCAAGAGGGATTGCCAACGCGTGGCGGCTTTAGTGCAAAATTGAAGTTCAGTGTTTACAGTGTGTTTTTTTGAATTCTGTGGTGCGTTGTCAACCCCTTAGCCGGGCGTTAACTGGCGAAGTGGAAATGCCAAAAGCATCTGAGAAAAGGGAGTCTGCAAATGTTTTGTTGTGCAACCTAGTCATTACAGAAGAGCTGAAAATAATCTGAAGGGTCTTTGTTGTGCTTGGGGTTCTGTTGTGTGATAGTTAATTTACAAAAAACAATAACTAATTTAATAATAAAATGTTGAAGAAGTTAATCGATCATTAAAGTGAATAATTCATAACGCAACAAAGCCTGTCGAACATAGGAAAAGTGTTTTATTAGACTTAATTTTTTACTTAATATTTCCTTCATAAATCACACTATACAAATCAACAAGCCTCATGTATGAGGCTTGTTGATTTGAAAAATACAAACATTAAAATTAAGAAATTAAATATTCTAAAGTAGGATGAACATCATCGATAATTGCATTAATAGGTGCGGTTAATGATACGGTTACACGTGTGATTGGTGTAACGTTATCCATTGCTTCAGGGTATTTTACCATTTTATTTTCTCCTGCAGCAATTCTATCTGTGAGAATGTTATAAACATCACCTGATTGCGTAATTGCTTGAATTTTTATGTCTTTAAATTCCCCTTTGTTTAATTGATTTGTCAATATAAACATATTTTCATCGTAATTTATTGCAATGCCAAAGTCATTACCGCAAAAATTAAGTCTTTTCTTAGACCAGTTCTTAATTGAGAACGAAATGTCTGTTTCGGCCAATGGCTTTCCATTTTCATATGGCACGGATGAGTAACATATTGACCCAGCGAGATTATCAATGAAATAGTCCGTCACATCAATTTTCACTTCTACACCATCTTTAGCAGCGGGAATAAATAAATTTTTAATACTGCCTGCTCCTACTTGATCTGAAGATGTAAATGACAAGTAATATCCATTGTTAATGTCATTATTAAATAGATAAGCTGCCGTTTTACCTTGCTCTGTTATCTTACGGATCTTTAAATTTCCAAGGTACGTTTCTTTTGTTGTTCCAGCATTGAGCATCATTTTTTCGCCAACCATAGTTGTTCCACCTAGAGAAGAGACAACTGCACCAGCGACTCGGATACCTGTAGAAAGCCAACTTAACCAACCCATTTTAATTCTCCTTTCATATTCCTGTTAATGAAGCTGATATGCAATCAGCCTTATATGTATAGCTGTCCAAAATATAAAGTCAAATATAACACTTGTTGCTTAAAGTCGGAGGCTGAATGAATGTTGGCATTTCTGCCTGTCTACATTCTTGGATACCTAGGTCTTTGGTGATTGATTTTTATTTTGTAAAGAATTTGTGCTATATTTTGGAGTAAAATGCTAAAATAATTTTTTTCTCTGAAAAAATATGGCTATACTAAGCGCTTAAAATGCCAGCTGACCTAATCAAAGTGGCTATTTATTCTAAGCAACAAAGCTGCTTGGGAGCAACCACTCGTAAAACTTGCGAATTTTTCATGCTCAGATCAGAAAAGCAACCCTAGATACAAAGACATCAAACGAAGTGTAGAGTAATCTTTTTGTGTTGGTTTAAAGTGCACATTGGCCAGTTAACAAACGCTTCAAGAGGGACAGCCAACGCGTGGCATTTTTACTGTGCGTTAGTTTCAGTGTTTACGGTGCTATGCGGAAAGTTAGTAGTAGCGTTGGCTGCCCCTTAAGCGGGCGTTATACCTACACCACAATTTATAGTCTGGAGAGCAAATGAATATCAGTAATATGGTGAAGAATGAAGTGGATTCGATTGTCAGGCTTGGAGAGACAATAGTTAAAAAAGCATCAACAGCTAGAAGCTCACTAGAGGGGAGTGATTTAGCTGAAGTTACGTCTTGGGTAACTAGAGTTGGGCAACTGATATTAAAGCTCTATGGTGAAAATAGTCAGCATTACAAAAATTACACTAAGGCTATAGGAATAGACAATTTCTATGTAATTCACAGTAATTGGTATGGTCACGTATCTCAAGTTCATGGTGTAGCACTAACAGTTAAACACGACATCGAAAATGACCTAATCGCCAACATAAAAGGTTTATTACAAGCCGAGATATTTGCAAATTTCTTAGAAATCGGAGAACACCTTCTGAACGAAGGATACAAAGATGCCGCAGCAGTGACTATTGGGGCAGTTCTGGAAGATGGGCTGCGGGAATTGAGTAAGAAAAATGATATTGCTGTTGTTAAGCCTAATGGCGCACCTAAGACAATCGAGCCTTTAAATACTGAGCTTGCTCAAAACGAAGTATATTCAAAGTTGGTTCAGAAGCAGGTCACAAGTTTTGCTCACATTCGAAATAAAGCTGCACATGGTCAATATGACGAATATGACGTATCACAAGTTCAAATGATGTTGTTGTTTGTACAAGGTTTTTCAGAGCAATATTTAAGCTAAATAGGCTTAGTATCAAGTTTGAAGTGCGACACTTTCTACAGATGCGCATGAATATACTCCGTTGGTGTTCTATACCCAAGCCTTTTGCGTGGGCGTGTATTTAATTTGTGTGCAATTTCATTGCAGAGCTTCTGTGTCACGTGTGACATGGAGGTTCGTTTTGGTAAGTATTGTCGTATCAAACCATTGGTGTTTTCATTAGTGCCTCGCTCCCATGAATGGTATGGATTTGCAAAGTAAAACAGGCAGTTATGATGTTTTCCTAGTTGTGCATAACCATGAAATTCAGTGCCGTTATCCGAAGTTATCGTCTTAAAAGGTAAGTCAGAGCGGGTCATGATTTTGCTCATTCTTACGTTGAGTGATTCGCTTGTTCTATCGTCCATTTGCCCAATAAAAGTGTAGGCAGTCATTCTGTCGACTAAAGTGACGATACAGTGCTTGGTTCCGCGACCCACGACGGTATCAATTTCCCAGTGGCCAGGCTCTTTTCGATGCTCAGCGTCTGCAGGCCTTTCGGTAATATGACGCTTATTTGCCAGCCGTCCTCGACTGTCTTTTGAGTTGTACCTTTTACGCCTTTTCTTGGTGGATTGGCGTAGGTGTTTCCATAGCGTTCCACCGAGAGTTTTGTCGTTCCAAACGTGCTGATAAATGAGCTCGTGGCTCATTGTTGGATAGCCTCTCATTCTTAGGTATCCGACGATTTGGTCAGGGCTCCAATCCAGTCGTAGCAATGCTTCAGGTAGTCTGAAGTCAAGTTCGGTATAGCGTTTGTTTCGCCGTGAACGACTAAGCCGGTTGCGCGCCATTTGCTGTGCTCGCTCTGGTTGATAAGAGTACCTATCGAAGAACTTGTTGTAACGACAATTACGTTCAATTTCTCGATAGATAGTGGCTTTGTGACGCCCCAGTTGTTTAGCTATTTTTGCGGTGCTTATTCCTTGCTTTCTGAGCGCAGAAATCATATACCTTTCGTTCTCGGTGAGGTGTGTGTATTTCATGTTTTTTACTTCTTGGCGGGAGCAAACTTCATGATTATCGCACCTTACTGTTTTTATGTTCAGAGGTGTCGCACTTCGTACTTGAATCCAAGTTTTCTAGTAAAAAGTGACGAATGGATTTACGAAAAAGAGCATCGAATAATTTTACCTTTGGTTACAGCAGATAGGATAATTGTTCATGAAGCGCACTTACCTGACATTGAATTTTACGCAGAATCACCAGAAGTACTCGAAAAAAAGTTCATTGGCAATAGTATGTATCTCATTAACATTAAAGAGCCTCTACTTGATGAGATATCTAGACTAATTAGGTACGATGGTGACTATATTTATAGAGAAGATTTAGTTCTTGCCTTTGTCGATCGTACAATTAATGAATACCTTAGAAGAATTTCTAAGGATCCGCGTACTATTTTCCTCTATCGCATACCTGAAAAAGCAATAAAATCAGTATATTTTGGCTGTAAAGTCGACCCAGCAGATAAGGAATACATTGTGGACCGTATTTCTAACAATAAAGAGCTTCGCCATATTAAATTGTACCAGGCGGAAGTAAGTGATAAACGCTTCGAATTAAACTTCAAAACTAACAAACTGTTTAAGAGTGATTCGTAACGCGTGGCACCTTGGCTATGCGTTGAGTTTAGTGTTTAAGGTGGTATGCAGGAGCTTCGGCATTGCGTTACTCACACCTTAACAGGGCGTTAGTTTTTTCTTGGTGTGACTCAAATCTTCTTTCTTAAAGAAAATTATGAAAACTTTCTTATATTTGTTTATTTCCAATGATGAGATGTGCAATCTGATGTGCATTGGCAGCATTGCCAAATGAAATTAGATGGTTTTATGAAGGAAAAGTGATGAATATGATTTTTAATCTTGGCTTTCTTGCAATGATAGGTGCCGCATTACATCGGTATTTTATTAGTGTGCAATCTGGAACAGAGTTCCTTGATATTTTTTCTATACCACAAGGTGATTGGAAAATTTATGGGGTTGCATTTGTTTGGTTTGCATTTGCATTTTGGAATTCATTATTACGTTGGAAGTGCCCGAAATGTCGTTCGACACGATATTACTTACATAGCATGGAGGAATTGGATCGATGGGTTGGAACAAAGAATGTAACTGAAAAACTCAATAATGGGGCAAGTACCAATCGTGCTGTATCGACAACATTTGTCAAACTTAGGAAAAACTATTGTTGCAATGGTCAGGGGTGTGACCACAGTTGGAGTTCAATTGTAAAGGAAGAAAAAAACTAACAAACGCCTCAAGAGGGACTGTCAACGCGTGGCGTTTCCAGTCCCATTGAGCCGCGGTGGTTACGGTTGTTGCGTTTGAGTTTAGTGTTATGCGTTGCCAGCCCCTTAGGCGGGCGTTATATGTCATCTAGTTCTGCGCTCTATACCGCATATGAAATAGCATCTTTACTTTGTTGAGCGGTCGGCTTGTATTGTCTACAATAGCGCACTTTTTTACATATTTTAGGTTATGAATATGAACGACACTACAGCTAAACCCGCTTTGCCGGATCACCTTGCTGGTAATCCTCGCAGCCCACACTATGTAGCGGAATGCTTTGAACATCACATTGGCATTCGTCTAAATGGCAAAGAACGTACTGATGTTGAAGAATACTGCATTAGTGAAGGGTGGGTGAAAATTCCTTCACCGAAAGCTAAAGATCGTTTTGGCCAGCCGATGCTGATTAAGTTAAAAGGTGAAGTTGAAGCTTTTTATAAATAAGCTGCATTTTATACCGTCCGCATGCAATGTGTTGATAAATATGTAATTCAATGCATTGCATTCAAGATCTAGCTAGGTTTCTCATCCAAACATATAACAAACGGCTCAAGAGGGATTGCCAACGCTTGGCGACTTTAGTGCAAAATTGAAGTTCAGTGTTTACAGTGTGTTTTTTGAGTTCGGCGGTGCGTTGTCAACCCCTTAGCCGGGCGTTAGCTTATCGTATGCAAGCTATACAAAAAGCTACCATTGCAGTAGCTTTTATTGTTAATAAAACCTATTTTTTCGAGGATTTACTAGGTTTCAAGTCAGGAGTGTTTCCTGGTGTTTTTTTATTGTCACGTCGACGTTGATCTGGTTTCCCTGTTGAATCAGCAATTGGTTTTGGACCTGGTTTTAGAGCCATAACAATTTTCCTTAAATGTTTGAGAGCAAATCTCTCAACTGCCAAGTTATCTTCGAAAATACATATTATCAATAGGCATCATAAGCTTATTTTTAACTAGGTCACAACAGTTGGTTGAATTACGTAAAATGCGAACTTCTGTGTCGAGAACTTTAAAGAAAACAAGCGTTTCGTATTGATATAAATTTCAAATCTTGCTTTATATAATCTTGTAGGTGAAATGTTGGTTTAAGGCGAAAATTTACCTCAGTAAGCTAACAAACGCTTCAAGAGGGACAGCCAACGCGCGGCATTTTTACTATGCGTTGGTTTCGGTGATTACGGTGTTATGTGGTAAGTTGGTAGTAGCGTTGTCTGCCCCTTAAGCGGGCGTTATACAAATGGAGGCAATGTGATAGAAATTGATATATCAATTATTGAGTACGCTAAAGCGCGTTATGATGAAGAGCAGAAAAGATTTGAGATAATTGAACAGAAAGCTTCTAAGTTATTATCATTAATGTCTGCATTGCTTGCTACCTTTGTCCTTCTTAGTTCAGTCGTCTTCGACCAAGCAAAGAAGACTATCGTGCTAGAAGAGCCACTAGATTACTTATTAGTAATTAACGGATGTATAGTCTTTCTGTGTTTAATATCATCATGGGGTCATGCTCTGTCTTGTTTGAAAACAGGGGATTGTCCGAACGCAAGTAGTAGTAGAGATAATATCAACTATCTAATGAAGACTCGTGATTTTAAAGCTGTGACACAAATCGTGGAATGTTACACCGTTGGTACGCATGAGCTGATTGAGTTCAACAATAATAAATCTCGTAATTTGAGCTTGTCATATAATGAGTTAAAGTTGAGTATGGTTTTTATTTTTACACACACATTTTTAGCTTTAGGAGCCTCGCTGTGATTCGAAATTTTGGTGATGATGACGATAAAAAGGAACAGGAAGCGCCTTCGCCTACTGAAACCCGTCGTAAATTCCGTCCGTAGATTTGTATAACAATCTGTTTAAGAGTGATTCGCAACGCGTGGCATTTTTGCTATGCGTTGCGTTTTGTGTTTAAGGTGGGGTGCAGGAGCTTCGGTATTGCGTTGCTCACACCTTAACAGGGCGTTAACCCTATTTGAGGATATCGAGATAACAATATGGCTAGAAAATTAATAATATTTGGAAATGGACTGGGAATGGCTTTAGACCCTGCTCATTTTTCATTAACGGCAGCACTGGAAGAAATATGGAATAAAGAAAATTTCCTAACATTGGATCAGCAACAGTTAATTGAACGATGTCTGGGGCGTGCAGGAGCTCCGGAGGGCGAGCATGAACTGGACACTTTGCACCAAGCTGTTACGTACTGCAAAGCTCTAAATCGAATTGGGGAAGGAGATGTTCACTGGCTTACTGAAGATGGTCAGGGTTTTCCTGAAATTACAGCCAAATACATTCATAAAGTAGCAACTAAACTCCATAATTATGATGGAGACTTACCTAAACAATTCGAAGATAACCTTGTTGATTTTATCAAAGAGACTCGTTCACATGTTGCAACGCTTAACTATGATAAATTGCTATATAACTCTTTTATAGATAATGACATTTTCAATGGCTATAACGGTTATTTAGTTGATGGAATGTTAGACCGTGGTTTTTCATCAGATGCACTTGAGCGTAAGTTCGGTAGAAGATACGGGTACTATTTACATCTCCATGGCTCGCCTCTTTTCGTTAATCGTAATCAAGAAACATCGAAGCTATCTCGACATCAATTAACTGTCGAAAGAGATGAGGCCAGCGAGCATGTAGTCTTGACCCACGTAAAGCATAAGCTATCTGTTATTGCAGCTTCTCATGTTTTGTCAACATACTGGGATTACTTACAGTTTGCTCTTTCTGAGGCAGAGGAAATAATCTTGTTCGGTTACTCAGGTCTAGATAAGCATTTAAACTTGCTTCTTCGACCGTATTTAACTGCAAAACCGATACGAGTTGTTGAGTGGGATGGTGCTGGTCAACAAGATGAACGAGATACATATTGGAGAACGACACTAGGTCACACAGCTGAAGTAGTCAGGTTAGAAAATATTACTGATTTTACACAGTGGTGAAAAATAGGGTTAACAAAGCATTTAAGAGTGATTCGCAACGCTTGGCATTTTCGCTTCGCTCAAGTATAGCCAAGCGCTGCTCACACCTTAATGCGGCGTTAGGCTATTCAGAGGATACGATGATAGATTATAAAAAATAATGAGCAATATTTCGACGTTTCTTTTGAGAAGCTTTCCTCACCTGATGAGAAATATAGCGACGTCGAGTTTGAAGATTGCCAATTCTCCGACTGCGATTTTTCAGCGGTTAAATTCCAGAAATGTAAGTTTACAAACTGCACATTTGAACGCTGCAATTTGAGTTTGGTGGATTTTACAAACTCAAAGCTCTTTGAGCTTAAATTTCAAGACAGTAAGTTAGTCGGCGTTGATTGGACGAAAGCGACATGGCCAGTTTATCACTCAGACTTTGAGCTAAGTTTTAAGCGTTGTATTTTAAATGACTCGTCTTTCTTTGGCCTGACCTTAAATGAATTGGTTTTGGATGAATGTAAGTTGCATGATGTTGATTTCCGTGAAGGTAACTTTGCAGGTTCAATAATGATTTATAGTGATCTTAGCCACAGTTTATTTATGAGAACAAATTTGCAAGGGGTTGATTTCAGTGAATCAATAGCATACTCCATTGACGTACTAGAAAATAACGTTAAAAAGGCTAAGTTTTCACGATATGAAGCGTTGAGCTTATTAGAAAGCTTAGGTATTGAATTGGTGGATTAATAGCCTAACAAACGGCTCAAGAGGGATTGTCAACGCTTGGCGACTTTAGTGCAAAATTGAAGTTCAGGGTTTACGGTGTGTTTTTCAAGTTCGGTGGTGCGTTGTCAACCCCTTAGCCGGGCGTTAGGCATAAGGAACATCATGTATTTCGAAATTCTTAAAATTGCTGCTCAGATACTTATATCTATTGGAGCTGCTTTTTTAGCAGCAAGGTTGGCTACGTCCCGTTACCGTAGTGAAAAAGTTTGGGATCAGAAGATGCTTGCGTATTCTGAGTTAATCGAATCATTACACCGAATGAAATGGCCAATCTCAGAGCACCTTACCGCTTCATTAGAAGGTAGGGAATTATCTGATGAAGCTAGCGATGAGCAATGGGCTGATTATCGGGCAGCGAGAAAAGATGTATCTAAAGTTGCAGAAAAGTCATCATTTATTGTGTCACATGAAGTTGTTGATGTTATAGCAGATTTGGAAAGTGGTAGAAGTAAAGCAAGGACCTCTCAGCACTGGATTGAGCACTTGGAAATTGAGTGGAATGCTGTAGATGAATGTATTGATAAAGTAAAAAAGATTGGTAATCAAGATCTGAAAGTAAAAAATGCCTAACAAACGGCTCAAGAGGGATTGCCAACGCTTGGCGACTTTAGTACAAAATTGAAGTTTAGTGTTTGCAGTATGTTTTTTGAGTTCGGCGGTGCGTTGTCAACCCCTTAGCCGGGCGTTATGTTTAATCAGCATCACAAATCGACACTGTTTTTATATACAGCAATATGTGTTCGGCTATTATATTGAGCTTTGAACACATTCGAAGAATTAAATATGAGCAACTATCTAGAGCGCGGCATTAAAGAACTCGTTGAAGAGTTCATTTCTTGTGGGAAACCTTGCCCATCAAAACAAACTATTTCTGAGCGTCGTGCCGGTTATCTATCAAGTACAGTTTTAGCTGGCTCTAGCCCTGAAATGGCCGATGAGTTTGTTGATGAGCTGGATGGTATTCAAATCAAAGTTTATAAGCCAAGCGATAAAGCTAATTTGCCAATCACGATTTACTTTCATGGTGGTTGTTTCATTAGTGGTGGTTTTGAAACACATGAAGCACAACTGAGGCAGTTAGCTCATCTATCAGAGACTATAGTGGTTTGCATTAAGTACCGATTAGCACCAGAACATACATATCCATCAGCTCATGATGATGTATTTCAGGCCGCGTTGGGTATCAAAGAGCATGGTCATAAATATGGCGGTGATACTGGACATGTGTTTTTTGTCGGTGATAGTGCTGGCGCACAATTAGCTCTTGCTACAGCACTTCGCTTGAAAAATAAAAAGCTGTGGCTACCTGAAAAACAAGTCCTAATATATCCAATGGTCGATCCCTTGGGGGCGTCTGATAGTTATCAGAAAAACGGTACAGATTTTATTATTACCGCTCAAATGTTGCTGTCAGGTTTTCAGCTTTATGCGGGTGAATCAGAGCGGTTAGTCAGTGAAACAGAACTCAATCTATTGGCAAGAAAAGATTTTCAAGGTTTACCGCCAACGATGATTATCACAGCCGAGTATGACCCACTGCGAGATGAAGGAGAGCAGTTGTACAGGTTGCTTCTTTCCCAAGGAGTTGACGCTTATTGTGAACGTTACCTAGGTGTAATACATGGTTTCTATCAACTTTCGGGTGTAAGTGAGTCTGCAAGGCGTTGTATTAGGAATATTGCAGAAACGATCAAAAATTAAACATAACAAACGCTTCAAGAGGGACCGCCAACGCGTGGCATTTTTACTATGCGTTGGTTTTTGTGGTTACGGTGTTATGCGGAAAGTTAGTAGTGGCGTTGGCTGCCCCTTAAGCGGGCGTTATGCAACTCAGGTAAATTTAGGGGCTCAATCGTTTGGGATTTCTCCGGCCATTCGTTTTGTGTTGTCGGCAAATGAGGATTTTCACTCTCAAATTCGTGGCTAACTCAAACCGTAAAACAGGCAAGATTCTTTGTTTGCCTCAATCGGTTTTAGTGCTGGCGTGTTGTGAATTTAGCGGGTGCAAAGTGTAGAAAGGGCAAGTTTATCGAGCATTTTGTACTTGCTGAAGTTTTAGCTCGTTGAGTTTTCCTGATTCAAAAGCTTGGTTTGTTGCTGAAAGGTGGACTTTGTTTTGGCGGCTCATCTATCACGGCTCTTGCTTGGGTTGATTCTTGAATCACTCAACCATTGCAATTGTGGCTTTTGGTCGTGTAAAGTCGGTTTATCTCATTGAATTTGCATAACAAACGGCTCAAGAGGGATTGCCAACGCTTGGCGGTTTTAGTGCAAAATTGAAATTCAGAGTTTACAGTGTGTTTTTTAAGTTCGGTGGTGCGTTGTCAACCCCTTAGCCGGGCGTTATAACGCAGTCAGTCTCAGGAGTAAAAATGTTTGTAAGAGAAAGAAATATGCAGGATTGGTTATCTGAGCATATTAACAGAAATTATGGCTTCAGAGACTTGGTGGAAGAGTTAGAGTATACACCTAAAACATTAGAAGACCGAGTTATATGGGATTCTTATAATTATTGTTTGGAATTTTTATATCAAGTTGAATCCATTAGCGAAGATGAAAATATATCCAAATATATGTCAGAGATACTTAAACCTGATTTCTTCCTATTTTGTCCGGGATATGAATCATTTGTTATTGTAGAGCTTAAAAATGATAGAAATGCAACGAGACAAACAGGAACTGAGCTTAGTGCTTACGTTAATGCAATTAAAAACCATTTTCCATTAATCTCTGACAGTGATGTTTGCTCGGTAATTATATCATCCCATTGGCCAACATTATTAAAAAACAATGTATTTAACGAAATGTTTTGGCATAGAAGGAAGATTCTATGTCTAGAGCCCGTACAGTATAGCAATGGTGATATCAAACTAGCTAGAGTTCCACCACGTTTGTTATACGATCAAGCAATAACAAATACTTTCAAAGATTCAGATTTTTCTGGGATGCACTTTCCGATAGAAAGCCGGGTGCGTAATGTTAAAGAAATTGCATTAGATAATCATCTGGGACAGATTAAATCTGCATTTAGACGAATGTGTCGAAAAGCAGAAAAAAATGGTTCACATGGCTTCGCTTTTCTTTGGCGATTTCATGAAGACTTAAAACGTTCCGCTGATTATTGCATTACTTTTGTGGATATCAACCCGTTTAAAATTAATATATCATCTAGTGTAAGTAATTCAGTTCGATATGAAATGATTTACAAGCTTAATCATTTCCTTCGGCAGGCTGAAGTAAATGGAGTGACTAGAAATACCATTGCTTCTATGTGGTCTGGTCAAGATATGTTGCGAGGTGTCGCCTCTGCTGGACCAGAGAACTCTGGTTCTTGGCAAAGACTCCAAGAGGAAATGGCTTGGGAGGGAAATGTTATATCGTTTATTCCTTGGGGGATTATAGCTGACCTATATGAGGAGTTCCTTCCAGGTGCATATGCTTCTGGGGAGGACTTCTCTTATGATAATCCGACAACTGGTTTTGATTTCTTAGAGCTAGTAATTCCTAATAATGCGTTATAACAAGCAATTCAAGCAGATTCACAACGCTCGGCATTTTTAGTCTGAATCAGCTTTAGTGATTACGTAACAATGGTTTAGGTTAGGTGGTAGCGTTGTTCACTACTTAATTGGGCGTTAGCTGAGGTTAAGAAAAGCCATAAAATTAAGCGCTTATTTTTATTAGTCTGAGGCTCTAGCTTTACACCTGAAAGTCAGCACTTTTCCATGTATCTCGCCAGTGGCACTGTTCGTGAAGTGTTTGAACTAACCGAAGTCTTCTTACGGGAAGTGGTGTGTTTGTTTATTTCTTTGGTGTGGCTTCTTTGGTTTTGAAGCTCTTTCGCGCTTAAGTTGATTTCGCGCACTTGGTTGTTGGCTTCTTCGAAAGAATTCTTTGTAAATTTAAGTCTTAGAAGCTCGCCAGTTTCCCTGTTATTTCTTCTTTGCCAAGTGCTTTTCGTGGTTTAGGTTTTGGTTTCGAAGTTGTCCGTTTTACTTTGTCGCTTGAAAGCAATAATGTGTTTTAAATTAGGCCGTTGGGTAGCAAATCTCCGGCTAAAGTGCAGCAGCTAACAAACGGCTCAAGAGGGATTGCCAACGCTTGGCGATTTTAGTGCAAAATTGAAGTTCAGTATTTACGGTGTGTTTTTTGAGTTCGGCGGTGCGTTGTCAACCCCTTAGCCGGGCGTTATGCAACTCAGGTAAATTTAGGGGTTCAATCTTTTGGGATTTCTCCGGCTATTCGTTTTGTGTTGTCGGCAAATGAGCTTTTATCCTCAGATTCTTGGTTAACTCAAACCGTAAAACAGGCAAGTTTCTTGGTTTGCCTCAATCATTTTTAGCGTTGGCGCGTTGTGAATTTAGTGGGTGTAAAGTGCGGAAAGGGCAAGTTAATCGATTATTTCGTACTTGTTGAAGATTTCGCTCGTTGAGTTTGTTTCATTCAAAAGCTTGGTTTGTTGTTGAAAGGTGGACTTTGTTTTGGCGGCTCATTTATCACAGTTCTTGCTTGGGTTGATTCTTGAATCACTCAACCATTGCAATTGTGGCTTTTGGTCGTGTAATGTCAGTTTATCCCATTGAATTTGCATAACAAACGGCTCAAGAGGGATTGCCAACGCGTGGTGACTTTAGTGCAAAATTGAAGTTCAGTGTTTACGGTGTGTTTTTTGAGTCCGGCGGTGCGTTGTCAACCCCTTAGCCGGGCGTTATAAGCAAATTCAGCTCCAGAGGATGAAAAATGGAAATCGAGTACAAAGTAAACCATCCAATCTCAGTTGAACAATTCGTGAGTTTACTGAAGAAAACATCATTGGGTGAGCGGCGTCCTTTGGATAATGAGTCAACTATTCAGGGTATGCTCGATAACTCTAATTTAATTGTGACCGCATGGCTGAACGATCAACTTGTCGGTGTTGCTCGTTCAGTGACAGATTTCCATTATTGCTGCTATCTGTCTGATTTAGCTGTTGATGAAAGTGTTCAATCCAATGGTATAGGTAAATATCTGATCTTAGTGACCAAAGAAGAGCTGAGCCCAAGCTGTAAATTGGTTTTACTGTCAGCACCGAAAGCACAAGGTTATTATCCGAAAATTGGTTTTGAAGCTCTTAATAGTGCATGGGTTCTATATCGCGCAGAACAGTTGAAAATCAATTAAATCAATGTGTTATTTGCTTATAACAAAGCGTTCAAGAGGGACAGCCAACGCGTGGCATTTTTATTATGCGTTGGTTTTTGTGGTTACGGTGTTATGCGGAAGCTTGGCAGTTGCGTTGGCTGCCCCTTAACGCGGCGTTAGGTATATTTAAAGGTGACTAGTTAATGACTGATAGTGTGTACAAATATTTGCCACCTGAAAGGCTCGATGTATTAGAAAGCAATAGAATACGCTTTACTTCAGTAATTTCTCTTAATGACCCATATGAGTATTTAATGAAGTTAGGAGATAGTGAGTTATTCGTCGATCATAGCCTTGGTGATAATGGATTTAAGTTTCTATCCTTATCCAGAAATAATTCAAATCTGTTAATGTGGTCTCATTATTCCGAGTCGCATAAGGGGTTTGTTTTAGAGTTTAGCCGCAACCACCCATACTTTTGTCCAGCAGAGCCTATTAGATATAGAAAAAGGCGAGCAAATCTTAATGGTGCAAAGTTAGACAGCTTGAGCAATGCGAATATATTGAAAAGTGTCGTGTTAGAAAAAGCGCTTGATTGGGCATATGAAGAAGAGGAGCGTCTTTTTTTACAGGACATCCCTCAGGATAATGAAATTATAGGTTACGATGAGTGGAGTCAGCCCATTATATTAAACAAGTTTCCAAAAGATAGTTTGAAAGGTGTTTATCTCGGCGTAAGGGCAACGGACAAGCTTAAGGAAAATGTGATCAAAATTCTAAAAAGCTACGATGTTAAAATTCCTTTATATCAAATGAAAACTGCTAAAGATTACTTTGCCGTGGAAGAGTGTGAGATATCATATACCTAACAATAAATTTAAGAGTGATTCACAACGCTCGGCGCTTTCACTTCAAGCAAGTTTAGTGTGTATGGCACAATGCGTTAGGTAAGGTGTTAGCGTTGTTCACACCTTAATTTGGCGTTATGCAACTCAGGTAAATTTAGGGGCTCAATCTTTTGGGATTTCACCGGCCATTCGTTTGGTATTGTCGGCAAATGAGCTTTTTTACCCTCAAATTCGTGGTTAACTTAAACCGTAAAACAGGCAAGGTTCTTTGTTTGCCTCAATCAGTTTTAGCGCTGGTTTGTTGTCAATTCAGCGTGCGCAAAGTGTGGAAAGGGCAAGTTTATCGAGCATTTTGTACTTGCTGAAGTTTTCGCTCGTTGAGTTTTCCTGATTCAAAAGCTTGGTTTGTTGTTGAAAGGTGGACTTTGTTTTGGCGGCTCATTTATCACAGTTCTTGCTTGGGTTGATTCTTGAATCACTCAACCATTGCAATTGTGGCTTTTGGTCGTGTAAATTTTGTTTATCTCATTGAATTTGCATAACAAACGGCTCAAGAGGGATTGCCAACGCTTGGCGGTTTTAGTGCAAAATTGCAGTTCAGAGTTTACAGTGTGTTTTTTGAGTTCGGCGGTGCGTTGTCAACCCCTTAGCCGGGCGTTAGCTATTGTTTTATTCAGCAGCAAGGAAATTAAAGATGTCAAAGTATCAATTTTTCTGTAAACCAAATTCAAATCGTAATGAATTTACTTATCTGGATATGAGTTCAGAAACTTATCTTTTTGAAAAGGAAGAACTCTTGAGAACGGGGTTAGAAGTGGAAGGTGATACGATTTATGCTTCTTCTCCAGAAGAGGCTGTTGATAAATTCAAATCAAATTTTTGTGAGCCTTTGAAGGATTATGCAAATTCAAATGTTGCAGGTGGATTGGCGACATTCATTTTTGAATCATTCAAATCAGTCACTGGGAAAAAATAGCTAACAAACGGCTCAAGAGGGATTGCCAACGCTTGGCGGTTTTAGTACAAAATTGAAGTTCAGTGTTTACGGTGTGTTTTTTGAGTTCGGCGGTGCGTTGTCAACCCCTTAGCCGGGCGTTAGGCAAAATGAGTTTTTATCAGCTAAATCGAGTTGGAATTGAACGGTAAATTCAAGGTTTTCTGGCTTAAGTTAGGCAATAAATAGTCATCACATATTTGTTGTTTCTTGATCGCGTTGGGTTGCTTGTCGTTGTGAATTTAGCGGCAAAATAACCTTCAACATCCAAACGTCCGCCGAGAATGCTACACTCGTCACTTTTCTTCCAAACCGCTCAATTTGAGTTTTTTGTTTCTTTGCTGATTTAGCGTTTTGGTTTATAAATGAATCGCTTAGTTGGTTTTCAGTTATCAAACAAGCCTTGTTCTTGGGTTTTGAAAGTATCGTTGTCAATCGGTTGGCCTAACAAACGGCTCAAGAGGGATTGCCAACGCGTGGCGGCTTTAGTGCAAAATTGAAGTTCAGCGTTTACAGTGTGTTTTTTGAGTTCGGTGGTGCGTTGTCAACCCCTTAGCCGGGCGTTATATGCTTTATCAATTCAGGAGAAGAAATGGATATTTTAGTAGAACAAGAAATCGAACTTCACCAGTATGAGATACGAAAAAATAGAGCAGATATTGAACGCCTAATTCACCCGAGTTTTACTGAGGTTGGTAAATCAGGTAACAGTTTTAACTTTGACTCGATAATCGAAATGATGAGTTCAGAAAAGCCTTCGGATTTGCATATTCATTCGCAAAAATACGAATGCATTCAACTTGAACCGTCAGTTCAGCTTCTTAAATATGAATCAGCTTTAGTCAAAGAATCTGGTGAAGTAAGCGATTATGCTAAACGTTGTTCTATTTGGGCATTTACTGGTAGCTGTTGGCAGTTGAAGTATCATCAAGGAACGCCATGTGCGGCTTTTGAATTGATATAAAACTAGGCTTGGTGGTCAGGCATATAACAAACGCTTCAAGATGGACAGCCAACGCGTGGCATTTTTACTATGCGTTGGTTTTTGTGGTTACGGTGTTATGCGGTAAGTTGGTAGTAGCGTTGGCTGCCCCTTAAGCGGGCGTTATGCAACTCAGGTAAATTTAGGGCTCAATCTTTTTAGATTTCTCCGGCCATTCGTTTGTATTGTCGGCAAATGAGCATTTTTATCCTAAAATTCTTGGTTCACTCAAGCCGTAAAACAGGCAAAGTTCTTTGTTTGCCTCAATAAATTTTTGTGCTGGTTTGTTGGCAATTCAGCGTGCGCAAAGTGTGGAAAGGGCAAGTTTATCGAGCATTTTGTAATTGCTGAAAGTCTTGCTTGTTGAGTTTGTCTCATTCAAAAGCTTGGTTTGTTGTTGAAGGTGGACTTTGTTTTGGCGGCTTATTTATCATGGCTCTGGCTTGGGTTGGTTCTTGAATCACTCAACCATTGTAATTGTGGCTTTGGGTCGTGTAAATTCAGTTTATCTCATTGAATTTGCATAACAAACGGCTCAAGAGGGATTGCCAACGCGTGGCGGTTTTAGTGCAAAATTGAAGTTCAGTGTTTACAGTGTGTTTTTTGAGTTCGGCGGTGCGTTGTCAACCCCTTAGCCGGGCGTTATGTAACAAGGAAGGTTCAGTGGAAAAAATATGTTCAGATCGTTTAGTGATGTCTCCGATATCAGAAGATGATTGGTCTCTATTTCACACACTTCATACCGATCCAGAGGTGATTTCATTTTGCTTTGATGAACCGACTTTGCTGGAAATTCAATCTAAATTTCGTTCTAGGCTTGAACCATGGACACCAAATTCCAGCCATTGGTACTGTTTGGTTGTTTCGGAATTAGAAACTGGTATCAAAGTAGGCATAACGGGTTATTGTATCCAGAATGGAACTGCTGAAGTTGGCTTTATGTTTTTACCTAGTTTCCACGGTCGAGGTTATGGAACTGAATCATTACGAGCTTTAGTCGAATATTCCCGAAAACAGTTTTGCCTAAACAGTTTTTCCGCTGTAGTTACTGAAGGTAATCTGGGTTCGGAAAAAGTGTTAATCAAAAGTGGATTCACATTACATAGTGTTATTCCTAATGCATATGGAATTGGTGGTCAAATGTATGCTGATCACATATACATGATGGAAAATATTGTTACATAACAAACGGCTCAAGAGGGATTGCCAACGCGTGGTGGCTTTGGTGAAAAATTGAAATTCAGTGTTTACAGTGGTTTTTTGAGTCTGGCGGTGCGTTGTCAACCCCTTAGCCGGGCGTTATGTTGCATAAGCAACTCTCACTTTTAATTTAATTATTATGGTTGTATTTATGATTCCACATCAAAAGTTTGTATTTAGGGGAAAGTGCCCTAGCTGTAAAAATGTAATCGAATATAACAGTGTGCAGTTCTCTCTTGATAATGATCGAGGAGAAATGATAGCAGAGTGTTCAAAATGCGAAAAAAAGTTGAAAGTACCTACTATAAACCCTATGGAGTCATATATAACTCTTGGTGCAAGCAAAGAGGATTATGTTGACTACGAGATTTCTAAACCTACTAGTCATGCTCACTTAGTAGAAATAATCCAATTCGAAAGTAATCTAAATGTTCCGAAGCCAGAATATAATTTAACAACAACTCCCATTTATTCGTGTAGTAGCTGTGGAGATAGGTTGGATGAACTAGCTTTCATAAAGTTAAAAGGGTCCTTTTTAGCCGTTATAAAAGAAGAGAATAATTATACGAGTTTAGTAATTAAGGGTTATGCTAACTTCGCTGATAAATTCATAATTTCAAACACTATAACGTGTTCTTGTCAAAAAGAATATGATACTTATTTCTTTAAGAAATACGATCATAGTGGTTATGAATTAGCGGACTTTAAGTTAGGTGCAATAACTGGTGGCGACGCCCTTGATAATGATATTGATGGTACAAAGTCTAAAACTGAGTGTATGGAAATATTAAAGAAATGCCTTATCCGTTGGGATTTTTTATTTGATTCAGTTTATGTAATTACGCCATTCTTTGGTTATCAACATCTACCAGAAGAAAAATTATTGGACACATGGTTTAGTATAATAAATCAGCTTAACCCAGATAGATCAAAGATAATAACCCGCACAGCCACACTTAACATTTTTAAGAAAGCATTTAGCAATCAAATTCATGATTACAGTTTTTTAAATGAATATGCTCTCGGGGTTCCTAGTGTTGATAATGCTTCAAAATTACAGGCATCTCATGCAAAAATATACTGCGGAGTTTCTAGTGATTACTGTGAGGTTGTCCAAGGTTCTGCAAATATCGCTTACGGACCAAGTAGTGAACAGATATCGTTTCATCAGTTTGATAGTTACAACAAACTTTATAGTAAATACCTTCAACACTTAAATGTTAAAGATATTCCAAAGTCTTTAGATATCAACTCAAATGTAAGTGTTCTATTTACAGAGAAAAATGGCTTTAAAGCAGAGACTTTAAAGAACAATGAATTGATAACGATGGTTAAGTAAAATTCTCTGTGTACCGTATCAACAACATAACAAACGCTTTAAGACGGATTCGCAACGCTTGGCGGTTTTGGTTTGATTTGGCTTTTGTGTTTACGGTGCAATAATTTAGTGTCGTGGTAGCGTTGCTCACCACTTAAGCGGGCGTTATGCAACTCAGGTAAATTTAGGGGCTCAATCTTTTTAGGTTTCTCCGGCCATTCGTTTTGAGTTGTCGGCAAATGAGCATTTTTACCCTAAAATTCGTGGTTCACTCAAGCCGTAAAACAGACAAGGTTCTTTGTTTGCCTCAATCAGTTTTAACGTTGGCGCGTTGCGAATTTTGTGAGCGCAAAGTGTGGAAAGGGCAAGTTTATCGAGCATTTTGTACTTGCTGAAGTTTTCGCTCGTTGAGTTTTTCTGATTCAAAAGCTTGGTTGGTTGCTGAAAGGTGGGCTTTGTTTTGGCGGCTTATTTATCACCGCTCTGGCTTGGGTTGGTTCTTGAATCACTCAACCATTGCAATTGTGGTTTTTGGTCGTGTAAATTCGGTTTATCTCATTGAATTTGCATAACAAACGGCTCAAGAGGGATTGCCAACGCTTGGCGGTTTTAGTGCAAAATTGCAGTTCAGTGTTTACGGTGTGTTTTTTGAGTTCGGCAATGCGTTGTCAACCCCTTAGCCGGGCGTTATGCAACTCAGGTAAATTTAGGGGTTCAATCTTTTGGGATTTCTCTGGCCATTCGTTTTGTGTTGTCGGCAAATGAGCTTTTTTATCCTCAAATTCGTGGTTAACTCAAACCGTAAAACAGGTAAGTTTCTTTGTTTGCCTCAATGAGTTTTGGTGCTGGTTTGTTGTGAATTTAGCGGGCGCAAAGTGTGGAAAGGGCAAGTTAATCGATCATTTTGTACTTGCTGAATGAATGGCTTGTTGAGCTTTTCTGACTCAAAAGCTTGGGTTGTTGCTGAAAGTTGTACTTTGTTTTGGCGGCTTATTTATCACGGCTCAGGCTTGGGTTGATTCTTGGCTCACTTAACCAACATTTTGATTGTTTTCTTAATCAAATTTAGTGTAACTTTATGTTTATCTTATTGAATTTGCATAACAAAGCATTTAAGACGGATTCGCAACGCTTGGTGTTTTTAGTGTAAATTCAGTTTTTGTGTTTTAAGTGGTTTGCCGAGGCATTAGTGTTAGCGTCGCTCACCACTTAATGCGGCGTTATGTGGTGGCGTACACCAGTGGTATTTGGACGTACCAAAATTAAGGGTATATTGATCGGATTAACCATAGTGTTATTTTGTTAGTTTCATTATTAACTACGAGGTCTTCATTATGTCAGATGACTGGATTTGGCAGTTGTTGCATGTGTTAAAGCTTTTGTTAGGTACTGGGCCGTTGTTGCTTATACTCATGATATTGATCCCATTTGCATTTCTTCCATCAATTATCGCGTTAAAGAAAAATCATCCTTATAAGATTCCTATCGCCTTGGTAAATGTTTTAGGTGTTTTATTGTGGTGGGCAGGATGGTTAATTGCTTTGATTTGGTGTTTTATTATCCCAGAAAATAAAGCTGCGAGTATAGCCAACGTTGTAGATGAGCTTGATAAGCTCCACTCTTCGAAAGAGAGATGTATTATTTCTGAGAATGAATTCAAGGTCAAATAGAAGGAACTAATGCCGCTGTAAAGAACCACATAACAAAAAATTTAAGAGTGATTCACAACGCTCGGCGCTCTCATTTCAAGTCAGTTTAGTGATTATGGCACAATGGTTTAGCTAAGGTGTTAGCGTTGTTCACACCTTAATTTGGCGTTATACCGTTTTAACTTACGCGCAGAACATCGTATAGGTTCTAGTTTATAAAAAAACCGTCAGAAGACGGCTTTGGACGTAATTATCGAGGGTTTAAGCACAGCACTTTTTGTACTTTTTTCCGCTTCCGCAAATACACGGTTCATTACGGTTTGGTGTTTTGTCATAGGTAATAGTTTTAGGTTTGTTTAATAGCGTATCAAGCTCAACAGTGTTCTCTGGTTGCTTTGAGTCAATGACAATATCAGCCACTATTGAGTGCTCAGAAAGTAATATTTCTATCTCTGCTTTACGAGCCTCGGTTGGGACGACAACATTGATTGGAGCCTCGTTAGTGCCTGCTTTTACATCACGGTTTACGTTGTAGCCTGAAATGACGTGATTTTGTCTAGCATCGATTCGACCTTTGAAAAATAGTTTGGACATTTGCAACTCACTGATGGATTGTTGTGGTGTAATTTGGCCGCGATTATACGGCACTATGGTAATTGATAAAGAAGTTCCTACAATGTGCATCGGGTCACGGTATAACAAACGGCTCAAGAGGGATAGCCAACGCGTGGCGGCTTTAGTGCAAAGTTGAAGTTCAGTGTTTACAGTGTGTTTTTTAAGTTCGGTGGTGCGTTGTCAACCCCTTAGCCGGGCGTTATGCTCTAGGAGTAAAAATTGACCGAATTGATGAGAAAAGTCTTTTTAATCAATATAGTGGCCTTTTTGATTGTTTTCGCTTTATCTAATTATGTTCCTCTTTTTGCTACAACGCGGCCATCTGATTTTTTGTTTTTTGTCGTGATTGTTATTTGGCTTTTAGCAAAGTTAATGTGGGAAGGTGGTATACACAGCAAAACGACACGATTAGATGATCCGGTTACCGATAAAGTATACAAAATGGTAAAGGGACATGATTTTGAAGAAGAGCAAGTTGAGCATTATCGAGCTAACTACCAAACAGGCTTGGTTCTCTTTATTGCAGGTTTACCCGCATTAATTGGTTGTCTAGTTTTGCAGTTTACTTGAGCACAAGCATAACAAACGGCTCAAGAGGGATTGCCAACGCTTGGCGACTTTAGTGAAAAATTGAAGTTCAGGGTTTACGGTGTGTTTTTTGAGTTCGGCGATGCGCTGTCAACCCCTTAGCCGGGCGTTAGCTGCTTACAAGTTCGCATGTTCCATTAGCTGTACAAGTTGGTTTTTTAGTCATATACTTGTCTCATTAAATGTACATGTGGAGGTTTTATGAGAATTGTATCTTTTACAGAAGCTAGAAATAGCTTGAAGAGCGTTTTGGATGCTGTTGTTAATGACGCAGATACAACCGTGATCACACGTCGTGATTCTGAAGATGCCGTTGTTATGTCACTGGATTATTACAATAGCTTAATGGAAACGGTTCATTTACTTCGTTCTCCGGCAAATGCTGAGCACTTACATCGTTCAATTGCTCAATTTAAAGCGGGTAAGGTGAGCCAAAGAGATTTAATCGATGAGTAGTCGTTTATTATCTTGGACTGATGAATCTTGGAATGATTATGTTTATTGGCAGACGCAAGACAAGAAAACACTTAAACGTATAAATAAACTCATCACGGATGCTAAGCGTTCTCCTTTCGAGGGCATAGGTAAACCTGAGCCACTAAAAGAAAACTTATCTGGTTTTTGGTCGCGACGAATAGACGATGCGAATAGGTTAGTTTATGCGGTTGATGATAGTGCTATCACGATTATTTCTTGCCGTTATCACTATTAATTTAGGCTTTATCGTCAGGCAGCTAACAAACGGCTCAAGAGGGATTGCCAACGCGTGGCGACTTTAGTTTAAAATTGAAGTTCAGTGTTTACTGTGTGTTTTTTGAGTTCGGCTATGCGTTGTCAACCCCTTAGCCGGGCGTTATGCAACTCAGGTAAATTTAGGGGCTCAATCGTTTGGGATTTCTCCGGCCATTCGTTTTGTTTTGTCGGCAAATGAGCATTTTTACCCTCAGATTCGTGGTTAACTCAAACCGTAAAACAGGCAAGGTTCTTTGTTTGCCTCAATCAGTTTTAGCGCTAGCGTGTTGTGAATTTAGCAGGTGCAAAGTGTGGAAAGGGCAAGTTTTTCGAGCATTTCGCATTTGCTGAAAGTCTTGCTTGTTGAGTTTGTCTCATTCAAAAGCTTGGTTTGTTGTTGAACTGTGGACTTTGTTTTGGCGGCTTATTTATCTCGGCTCCTACTTGGGTTGGTTCTTGAATCACTCAACCATTGCAATTGTGGCTTTTGGTCGTGTAAATTCAGTTTATCTCATTGAATTTGCATAACAAACGGCTCAAGAGGGATTGCCAACGCGTGGCGACTTTAGTACAAAATTGAAGTTCAGTGATTACGGTGTGTTTTTTGAGTTTGGTAATGCGTTGTCAACCCCTTAGCCGGGCGTTAAGCAACTTAATCACGCTCATTAGGAAAAACTATTAACTGTATGTATATCCATGTGATATGGTGGGTTTGTATTTTGGTTTTTAATTGATTTAGTGATATTGAGAGGCTTGAGGTGGTAAAGGTAATCGATGTTACAGATTGGATTGGAGATGAGCACAATGCAATATTTCCAGTCGGTGCACGAGACAAGGAAATGTTATGGTCTCCTGAAAATCAAGTCGAGGGTCTTAAGCCTAGTTGGCCTTACTTGTTTAAGGAGTCAATTTATCGCTATGAAGACCAGTATTGGACTGAGTTAGTAGCATACATAGTGTCTAAGTATTTGCAAGTTGATGTACCAAAGGTTTTTCCAGCGATTAAAAATACTGAAGACGGTATTGTATGTGGTTCACTTATTGAATGGTTTTATGATGTGGATAGTGAGCGATTTGTTCATGCTGGTTCATACTTTAAGAGAATTATCCCTGACTTTGATGATAAAACAGGCAAGCAGCATAACTTTTCTGATATGAATATTTTTATTCGTGGTCTTGCTATCCAATCTGGGTTAGTGACCGAACGAGTCAAGTGGTTATCAGATATGGCGCTGTTCGATGCATTGGTCGGTAACACAGATAGACATCAAGAAAACTGGGGAGTGGTTTTCCAAAGTGATGAAAAGTCGCGTTTAAGTCCACTTTTTGACAATGGAACATCACTTGGACACGAGCGTTTCTTGGATAAAATTCAAGGTTGGGATGACAATCGTTTAAAAGCTTATGTACAGCGTGGTTGTCATCACTTACGGTTTAACAGAGAAAATACCAAACAAAGGATTAAGCATTTTGAGCTAGTTGATGTAATGTCAGCAGCAAGTAAATATACACAAGTATATATGCAGCAAAAGCTTGATACGCTAGATTTAAAAGGTATGCTTGCAGAGATCGAAGATCTAACCAAAATCGATATAGAAGTTCCGTTCACTCAAGAAAGGTTTGACTGGATCAAAAGAAATCTCGTAATGAGACTAGAGTTACTGAAAGAAGAAGTAAAAAATGATGATTGAAAACTCAATACATGTGAACACTTTGTTTTTGACATGGCAGTCAAATCGGGATCGTAACCAACGATACCTTGTTGGTGCTTTGAAAAAGCTAGAAAGTGGTTTTGAGTTTTCGTATTTAACCGAAACGCAAGACTACTCTGACGCTTTAGAACAGGGTTTTTTAGGTTACCCTGCCTTTCCTTTGAATAAAGGATCATTTACTAATGATGTCATGACAACTTTTATGAAAAGGCTACCACCTCGTTCTCGTCGTGACTTTACAAAATACTTAGTTAATCATCACTTACCAGTAGATTTTAATGGTAGTGATTTTGACCTTATAGCACATACTGGTATCCAGTTGCCTAGTGATGGCTTCGATTTAATTCCTAACTTAGAAGAAGCTGATATTCCATTTGAATATTTAATGGAAGTTGCAGGTACAAGATACTATTTGAGCTTTGAAGAATCAGGCGAGATCCTGCTCGGTTCTAAAGTAGATTTGCATTGTGAGAATGAAAATGAATTTGATTGTAATGCAGTAGCTATGTTCGTCAATCAAATAAAAATAGGTTATGTGAATAAATTGTTTTGCCAGACGGTTAGAAAACTAATGGATCGTGATTTGAACTGTTACGTAGCACAAGTCTCCGGCACAGCTGAACGTCCGCTTATATACGTCATGTTATCTGCGAAGTAGACTATATGGCAAAAGTTGCTTAACAAAGCATTTAAGAGTGATTCCCAACGCTTGACATTTTTATGTCATCGTTGGGTTTTGTGTTTCTGGCGCATTGGTTAAGTGTTGCGGTAGCGTTGCTTACACCTTAATGCGGCGTTAGGCAAAGTGAGTTTTTATCAGCTAAATCAAGTTGAAATTGAACGGTAAATCCCATGTTCTGATGGTTGAACTTAAGCAATAAACAATCATCATATATTTGTTGTTTCTTGATCGCGTTGGGTTGTTTAGCGTTGTGAATTCAGCGGCAAAATAACCTTCAGTATCCAAACGTCCGCCGAGCATGCTACGCTCGTCACTTTTCTTCCAAACCGCTCAATTTGAGTTTTTTGTTTCTTTGCTGATTCAGAATTTTGGTTTATAAATTAATCGGTTAGTTGGTTTCAAGTTTACAAAAAAGCTCGTTCTTTGGTTTTGAAAGTATCGTTGTCAATCGGTTGGCCTAACAAACGGCTCAAGAGGGATTGTCAACGCGTGGCGGCTTTAGTGCAAAATTGAAGTTCAGCGTTTACAGTATGTTTTTTGAGTTCGGCGGTGCGTTGTCAACCCCTTAGCCGGGCGTTATGCAACTCAGGGAAATTTAGGGGATCAATCTTTTTAGATTTTTCCGGCCATTCGTTTTGTATTGTCGGCAAATGAGCATTTTTACCCTCAAATTCGTTGTTTACTCAAGCCGTAAAACAGGCAAGATTCTTTGTTTGCCTCAATCAGTTTTGGCGCTGGCTTGTTGTCAAATCAGCGTGCACAAAGTGTGGAAAAGGCAAGTTTATCGAGCATTTTGTACTTGCTGAAGTTTTCGCTCGTTGAGTCTTCCTGATTCAAAAGCTTGGTTTGTTGTTGAAAGGTGGACTTTGTTTTGGCGGCTTATTTATCAAGGTTCAGGCTTTGGCTGATTCTTGGTTCACTTAACCAATGTTTTGGTTGTTTTCTTAATCAAATGTAGTGTAACTTCTGGTTTATCTTATTGAATTTGCATAACAAAGCATTTAAGACGGATTCGCAACGCTTGGCGGTTTTAGTGTAAATTCAGTTTTTTCGATTTAAGTGGTTTGTCGAAGCATTGGTGCTTAGCGTTGCTCACCACTTAATGCGGCGTTAGCCGAAAGGAGGATCTACTGTGTCGATAGAAGTAACATTGTTGACAACTGTATTAGCTAATGCGCTTGGTTCAAGTGGATTAGCTGAATCATTGGTTAAGCTCTTTAAGGAAAAACTTGATAAAAAAACCATTGATGACTCAGGTTCAGATGAAATAACCGCAGCCGAACCAAAAAGGCTGTACTTGGCAGGGGATCAGGAATCAAAAATAGTCAATGAAGCAGCTATTGAAGCTTTAGACGAAACCTATATGTTCACTGCTGGAATTGCCGCTGAAAGGATGAGGCAAGCAAAAGCTGCATTTAACATTGCGCTAACACTTATGATTGTTGGAGTTTTGATTATCTTTGCTGGTGTCGCACTATTGTATTTTAAAGAAGGTATCGAACAGGGGTTAATTACTGTTGTGGTGGGTGCAGTTTCGGAGATTCTTAGTGTCATTGTGTTCGGTTTTAACAGAGAAACAAACAATCGTTTAGATGACTTGAGAAAAGATATGTCAGTTATAGAAACAGCTAGAGTGGGCTTGTCTTTTGCAAAGCAAATTGAGAATCAGGAAAAAAGAGATAACGCTATTTCTGAATTATCACTCAAAATCCAAGGCGGCTAACAAACGCTTCAAGAGGGACAGCCAACGCGCGGCATTTTTACTATGCGTTGGTTTTTGTGATTACGGTGTTATGCGGAAAGTTAGTAGTAGCGTTGGCTGCCCCTTAAGCGGGCGTTATGTGAATATGTGGGTTTTGTGAACAACAAAGAGATTGATAATGGTAAATTTTACTTTTGGGAAGTGGGTTTCTGAACCGAAAGTCAGTGAAGTCACTTCCGAGTTTGTTTCGATAACAACCGAGCCGAAAACTGATTTTTGGCAACGTTCTTATTATGGATTTCGTAATGAAAATGCCCCTGCACTATTGATTGATTCAAAAGATAATTTCACCTTTACAGCTAAGGTAAGTTTTACTTATCAAGAGCTGTTTGATCAATGTGGATTGATCATTTATCTCGATAATGAAAATTGGTTTAAAGCTTCGATAGAGTACGAAAATCAATCATTTTCTAGGCTGGGTAGTGTAGTTACAAATTTAGGGTATTCAGATTGGGCAACCACCGATATCCCGCTTCCTAAAGAGATTTGGTATCGTTTAAGTCGTAGAGGGCCAGATTTTCTTATCGAATCCTCGTTTGATGGCTTGGTTTTTAACCAGATGCGTATCTTTCACTTACATCAGTTGGGAGAGACTACGATAGAAATGGGTAAATGTAATCCCCCCTTGCCGACACAAAAAGTGGTCAGTTTTGGAGTTTATGCGTGCAGTCCTTCAGAATCATCGTTTACAGCAAAATTTACCGAAATGAGCCTGGAGCCTTGTAAATGGTTAGCTCACTAGGCTCAAATTCACATAACAAACGCTTCAAGAGGGACAGCCAACGCGTGGCATTTTTATTATGCGTTGGTTTTTGTGATTATGGTGTTATGCGGAAAGTTGGTAGTGGCGTTGTCTGCCCCTTAAGCGGGCGTTATAAGCAAATTCAGCCCCAGAGGATGAAAAATGGAAATCGAGTACAAAGTAAACCATCCAATCTCAGTTGAACAATTCGTGAGTTTACTGAAGAAAACTTCATTGGGTGAGCGTCGTCCTTTGGATAATGAGTCAACTATTCAGGGTATGCTCGACAACTCTAATTTAATTGTGTCCGCATGGCTGAACGGTCAACTTGTCGGTGTGGCTCGCTCAGTGACAGATTTTCATTATTGTTGCTATCTGTCTGATTTAGCCGTTGATGAAAGCGTTCAATCCAATGGTATAGGTAAATATCTGATCTTAGTGACTAAAGAAGAGTTGAGCCAAAGCTGTAAATTGGTTTTACTGTCAGCGCCGAAAGCGCAAGGTTATTATCCGAAAATTGGTTTTGAAGCTCATAATAGTGCATGGGTTTTGTCTAGTTCTGAATAGTTGAACATCAATTAAATCAAGGTTTTATTTGCTTATAACAAACGGCTCAAGAGGGATTGCCAACGCGTGGCGACTTTAGTGCAAAATTGCAGTTCAGTGTTTAAGTGTGTTTTTTGAGTTCGGCGGTGCGTTGTCAACCCCTTAGCCGGGCGTTATGCTTAATCACTCAAAATCAGTGGTTTATGGTTTTTCTTTGTTCCCTCGGCTGATTGTTTTTGTGTTTATCGGCAAGTTGGCTTCAGTGGGCGCTGTTTTCCGGACACTTATTCTTTGGCGCTGAAAATTCAGAGCGTTGCCTCAATCAATTCTCGGGCAAGCGGAAGTTAGGGCGGTTGGTTCAATCAGCAATTTGATCTTAGATTTTTGAGTTTTGACAGCCAAAGTTCAAAGTCTGTTTTTCAAAATTATGAGTCATTTCGGTTTTCTACGTTTTGTTTTTTGTTTATGAATCAAAGTCGAGTTAATCTTGGTTCAGGTAAAACGTAAGTTATTGAAGCTTAAGCATAACAAAGCGTTAAAGCGGGACTTGGCACGCGTGGTATTTTCAATTTGCGTTGGGTTTAGTGGTTAAGGTGCTATGCAGCAACTTTTGTATTGCGTGCCTGCGCCCCTTAACGCGGCGTTATGCAACTCAGGTAAATTTAGGGGTTCAATCTTTTGGATTTCTCCGGCCATTCGTTTGGTGTTGTCGGCAAATGAGCATTTTTACCCTAAAATTCGTGGTTAACTCAAGCCGTAAAACAGGCAAAGTTCTTTGTTTGCCTCAATCAGTTTTGGTGCTGGTTTGTTGTGAATTTAGCGTGCGCAAAGTGTGGAAAGTGCAAGTTTATCGATCGTTTTGCACTTGCTGAATTTTTCGCCCGTTGAACTTGTCTGTTCCAAAAGCTTGGTTTGTTGTTGAAAGGTGGGCTTTGTTTTGGCGGCTTATTTATTACAGTTCTGGCTTGAGTTGGTTCTTGAATCACTCAACCATTGCAATGGTGGCTTTTGGTCGTGTACATTCAGTTTATCTCATTGAATTTGCATAACAAACGGCTCAAGAGGGATTGCCAACGCTTGGCGGTTTTAGTGCAAAATTGAAATTCAGAGTTTACAGTGTGTTTTTTAAGTCCGGCGGTGCGTTGTCAACCCCTTAGCCGGGCGTTATGTGAATGGAGGAAACTATGTCATCAGTTCCACAATCAAAAGATGAGTTACTCGTCGCCATCAACTCGATATTTCCCAAACTTGTGGACGATTATCGGATTGTTCCAGAATCATTATCACGTAAGTGTGAAATTGAAGGTAATGTAAAAGGAACACAAATTAGCATTTGTGACACTGTAGCTTATCTTGTGGGTTGGGGAAAGTTGGTCTTGAAATGGCATAGTTTGAAGTCTCAAGGTTTACCAGTAGATTTCCCTGATACTGGTTATAAATGGAATCAACTTGGTTTATTGGCAGTCAGTTTTCACGATCAGTACAGTGACTGGAAATACGAAGACTTACTCAAGGAGTTGGACTTAACCATTAACGAGCTTATCTATCTAGTTTCAAGCTTAGACAATGAAGAATTGTATGAAACGGTATGGTATGAAAAGTGGACGTTGGGTCGAATGATTCAGTTCAATACATCATCACCAATGAAAAATATGCGCACTAAAGTTAGACGATTTAATAAAAACAACGAGTTACAGTGAACAATTCACATAACAAACGGTTAAAGAGGGACTGCCAACGCGTGGCGGATTTTATTCAAATCGGCCTTTGTGATTACGGTTGTTATTTTGAGCCCAGTGTTTTTGCGTTGTCAGCCCCTTAACCGGGCGTTAGCTGATTAATCAAGTATTGTGGACGAAATGGATAAAAACAAATCAGTAGGAGAGAAACTTTTTTCAGAGTTTCTTAAGCAAGCCAAGTTTCCCTCGGAATCAGTTATATACGATCCTGAATGGATAGTTGTTGAAGCACCAAGGAGGCATTATAGACCTGACTTTCTGATCATTGAACCAAAACAAAAAGAGGTGATAGGAGCCATCGAGGTTAAAGACTGCCATGTGTCTGGTGCCGGTAGCCTTTTATATAAAAACCTTGATCTATATCGAAAAGCTATAAACAGAGAGCATATTCCTATTTATGTTGTTGCTCTACCGCCAGATAGCAGTGATATAGAAATATATGGTTTTGATGAGAATCACGAGCTCAGTAAAATAGACCCTTCTCTTTTTCCTACGTATGATGCTTTTTGCAATCAATCATCTATAGAGAGGAAAGGGAGTTTAGAAAATAAAACAAATAAGGTAGCTAACTCGTTTAAGACTACTACCAACATATTGGCTTCTGTATCATTTTTTATTGTAATCGCAGATTTTGTCTTGGAGTTGTATGGTATAAAGCTTTTAAGCACGGAGAGGTTAGCGCTTGTTGGTGGTTCAATCGCATTATTGCTAATGCCATATGTACAAAAATTTAAAGGCTTAGGTGTTGAGTGGGAAAGGGAGAAAAGTGAGCCTAAATAGAGATGCTAAAATCAGCTAACAAACAATTTAAGAGTGATTCAGCACGCTTGGTATTTTCGGTTTGAGCTTAGTTTAGTGAGTAAGGTGTTCAAATTTAGTGTCGTGGTCGCGTGCTTCACACCTTAATTGGGCGTTAGGCAAAGTGAGTTTTTATCAGCTAAGTCGAGTTTGAGTTGAACGGTAAATGCCATGTTTTCTAGCTTAAGTTAAGCAATAAATAATCATCACATATTTGTTGTTTCTTGATCGCGTTGGGTTGCTTAGCGCTGTAAATTCATCGGCAAAATAACCTTCAGCATCCAAACGTCCGCCGAGCATGCTACGCTCGTCACTTTTCTTCCAAACTGCTAAATTTGAGTTTTTTGTTTCTTTTCTGAGTTAGAGTTTTGTTTTATAAATTAATGGTTACTTTGTTTCAAGTCTACAAACAAGCTCGTTCTTTAGTTTTGAAAGTGTCGTTGTCAATCTGTTGGCCTAACAAACGGCTCAAGAGGGATTGCCAACGCTTGGCGGTTTTAGTGCAAAATTGAAGCTCAGTGTTTACAGTGTGTTTTTTAAGTTCGGCGATGCGTTGTCAACCCCTTAGCCGGGCGTTATATTTCTAAGGAGGATCGATGGACTTTTTAGTGTTTGGAGATGAAAGTGGCACTACAGGTAGTGATCGCTGTTATTCCATCAGTCTGTTGTGTGTTCCTAAAGATAAAATTAGCGAGTTCAATGACTATGTACTAAAACTCAAAACCAAGCGAGGCATTGTCGGTGAACTTAAGTGGTCAAAAATCAAGAATAGCTCTGGGCAAGCAAATATTTGTGTTGATCTACTTTCAATGGTTTTGCGTAGTTCATGCTGTTTTCATTCAATAATCGTCGACAAATCAATTTACAAAAACTGGCGAACAGACCGCGAAAGAGCTTTTTACCAAACATATACTTATTTGCTCAAAAATACCGCAAAACATGTTGGCTCAGAACTAACAGTTTTGATTGACCAAAAGTGTGATAAGTACAAAAAGCATGATGAGGTTATAGGTATTGTTGCTAATAATATGCTTTCTCAAATAGGGGCAAATAAGACTATTAAAAGTGTGGCAATGCATGATTCAAAGGTACATTGTGGACTGCAGGTGGTTGATATTCTGACTGGTGCAGTTAATTCGGGTTACATGAAATTTCTAAATCCGAGTTTAACCTTTTCACGTGCAAAAGAAGCTGCATTTGTAAAAATGGCAGCAATGTTGGGTTGGGACAAATTGCATTACGATACCTTTCCCAATAAAGATTTCAACATTTGGCATTTCCCCAGTGAAAATCGAGCTGTTCCTGCGACAAAAGAAATTGTAGTGAACTTAGGTATCTCACCTGTAGAAGAAAACGAAATATAACAAACGGCTCAAGAGGGATTGCCAACGCGTGGCGACTTTAGTGCAAAATTGAAGTTCAGCGTTTACAGTGTATTTTTTGAGTTCAGCTATGCGTTGTCAACCCCTTAGCCGGGCGTTAGTTGCCAGCGGTAAAAATGCAGCTAAATCAGAATGTTTAGGGCTAATGTATCGTGCAATTTTACTCCTTTTTGTAGCTGAGTGTGGTTTGCTGAAATTGTGTTCGATTTTTAGTGTTGTGGTTTTGTTTTGTTTTGCCGTTTCAGACGCAAATGTACTTGTTGAAAGTCAGCTTTGTGGCATTGTCTTTCCAAAAGATTTTTTTGGTGCTTTTAGCCAGTTTTCTGCGGCGTTGTAAGTTCCAAGTGGTTTCAGTGGCAGTCGCTTTGAAACTGCGCCTGAATTGAGTTTTTCAAAGTGCTGAAAAACGGCGTTGGCAAAGTGGAAATAAACTGGAAATCAAAGGTTTAGAATGGCAACTAACAAAGCGTTTAAGGCAGATTCGCAACGCTCGGCATTTTTGGTTTGCTTTGAATTTAGTGTTTACGGCACAATGGTTTAAGTTAGGTGGCAATGTTGCTCACTACTTAACGCGGCGTTAGCTGGGGTTAAGAAAAATCATAAAATTAAGCGCTTATTTTTCTTAGTCAGATGCTCTAGCTTTACACCTGAAAGTCAGCACTTTTCCGCGTATCTCGCCAGTGGCACTGTTCGTGAAGTGCTTGAGCTAACCGAAGCCTGTTTACGGGAAGTGGTGTGTTTGTTTATTTCTTTGGCGTGGCTTCTTTGGTTTTGAAGCTCTTTCACGCTTAAGTTGATTTCGCGCACTTGGTTGTTGGCTTCTTCGAAAGGATTCTTTGTAAATTTAAGCCCTAGAAACTCGTCAAGTTTTGCTGTTATTTCTTCTTTGCCAAGTGCGTTTCGTGGATTAGGTTTTAGTTTCTCAGTTGTCCGTTTTACTTTGCTGCTTGAAAACAATAATGTGTTTTAAATTAGGCCGTTGGGTAGCAAATCTCCGGCTAAAGTGCAGCAGCTAACAAACGGCTCAAGAGGGATTGCCAACGCGTGGCGACTTTAGTGCAAAATTGAAGTTCAGTGTTTACGGTGTGTTTTTTGAGTTCGGCTATGCGTTATCAACCCCTTAGCCGGGCGTTATAAAAAAGGAGTAAATATGCCATTTTCGGTTATACGGGAAGAAAATCCAGAGCAAAAGATTAGTGAATATATTAGTGCGGTGTCTAGGAAGCTTCCATTAGAACGTTTCCAACATGAAGCAGCTTATGTAAATGCATTCTTGGGAGCAATAGAAGGAACTCTGGAATTAAACAAAGATAAAGAACTCGAGTTTCGATTTATTGGCACTGTTGTGAATGACCGTGGACCCAAGTCGGCAGAGAAACGATTCGGCGCAGATTTTTCATTAGTATTCACTGATGGGTTAGTAGAGAAAGCTATATTGAGTCAGGCTAAAAATGCTCCCGTAACGAATTTGTCTAAGCGAGAAGCACAACGTCTGAATGAACAATGTGAAAAGATGGATAGGCATTCAAGTGATTGGGTTGTGTTTGAGATGCCTGAGAAATCAGGAGGTATTCCTACAGTTTGTTTTTTGCTAGATGGCGACATTAAAAATATGCCTATTGATGAATATATAACTACATATGTTATCGGATGTATCCATGGCGATAGGCGAGAAGAATTTGTTAGTTCAGTTACCAAAAGTGATTTGGCAGGGTTAGAATTAGTGCTGCGATCGCGTTAAAATTTTTATAACAAAGCATTTAAGACGGATTCTCAACGCTTGGCAATTTCAGCTTAGGTCAGCTTCAGTGCTAAATGTGGCAAGGTTTAAGGTTGGGTGGTCGCGTTGTTCACCACTTAATGCGGCGTTAAACGTCGTTATAGTTCGGTGGTTATAATTTTTTATTTAATTACCAGTATGAATTTATAGACATATACATCCTCTTTGGTAAGAATACTTCATTCTTAACTATCTGAGGCATAAGTAAATGAAAGGTACCATCATCGATTTTAATGAGTTGGATCGAACTGGATTAATCTCGGGCGAAGACGGCATTCGCTATCCACTCAATATTAATGAATGGAAGGCAGGGCAGCTTCCTAAATCAGGAATGGCTGTAGACTTTTCTGTTGAAAATGATGAAGCGAAAGCTATTTATCTGATATCTACAAGCGTAGGTTCCTCAAAGAAAATTGCTGCTGCTCTGCTTGCTTTTTTCTTTGGAGCGCTAGGCGCTCATAAATTTTATTTAGGGTATACCAAACAAGGTTTAATAATGCTGCTGGCATTCTTATTTGGTTTTGTATTGCTTGGATTGCCTTCAATAGTCATAGGTGTTATTGCTTTTGTTGAGTTTATTATTTATCTCACTAAATCAGATGAAGATTTTGAAAAAACATATGTGACGGGACGTAAGGATTGGTTCTAATATACTGATGTAATTACGTTTAACAAGCGGCTCAAGAGGGATTGCCAACGCTTGGCGACTTTAGTGCAAAATTGAAGTTCAGGGGTTACGGTGTGTTTTTTGAGTTCGGCGGTGCGTCGTCAACCCCTTAGCCGGGCGTTATGCAACTCAGGTAATTTTAGGGGTTCAATCTTTTGGATTTCTCCGGCCATTCGTTTTGTGTTGTCGGCAAATGAGCACTTTTACCCTCAAATCCGTGGTTCACTCAAGCCGTAAAACAGCTAAGGTTCTTTGTTTGCCTCAATCAATTTTAGCGCTGGTTCGTTGCCAATTCAGCGGGCGCAAAGTGTGGAAAGGGCAAGTTTATCGAGCGTTTTACAGTTGCTGAAAGTCTTGCTTGTTGAGTTTGTCTCATTCAAAAGCTTGGTTTGTTGTTGAAAGGTGGACTTTGTTTTGGCGGCTGATTTATCACAGTTCTTGCTTGGGTTGATTCTTGAATCACTCAACCATTGCAATGGTGGCTTTTGAACGAGTAAAGTTAGTTTATCTTATTGAATTTGCATAACAAACGGCTCAAGAGGGATTGCCAACGCGTGGCGACTTTAGTGCAAAATTGAAGTTCAGTGTTTACAGTGGTTTTTTGAGTTCGGCGGTGCGTTGTCAACCCCTTAGCCGGGCGTTATGCAACTCAGGTAAATTTAGGGATTTAATCTTTGGGAATTCTCTGGCCATTTGTTTTGTGTTGTCGGCAAATGAGCATTTTTACCCTCAAATTCTTGGTTAACTTAAACCGTAAAACAGGCAAATTTCTTTGTTTGCCTCAATTGGTTTTAGCGTTGGCGCGTTGTCAGTTTAACGGGTGCAAAGTGTGGAAAGGGCAAGTTAATCGATCATTTCGCATTTGCTGAAAGTCTTGCTCGGTGAGTTTGTCTCATTCAAAAGTTTGGTTTGTCGTTGAAAGGTGGACTTTGTTTTGGCGGTTTATTTATCACGGTTCAGGCTTTGGCTGATTCTTGGTTCACTTAACCAATATTTAGATTGTTTTCTTAATCAAATGTAGTGTAACTTCTGGTTTATCTTATTGAATTTGCATAACAAAGCATTTAAGACGGATTCGCAACGCTTGGCGGTTTTAGTGTAAATTCAGTTTTTGTGTTTTAAGTGGTTTGTCGAGGCGTTGGTGTTTAGCGTCGCTCACCACTTAATGCGGCGTTATACAAATAAAAGGAGGTAATTCGATGCGTCTTTATGTAAAAGATCGTCAGACAGGGAAGAAAACATACATTCAAAATACGGCTAAGTCGCGCATAGAACTAGCTCAAAAGTTAGGCTCTAATCGCTTAAAGGTTAATGACAAGGTCTATTCTGTTAATTCGGTTACGGCGGAATCTGACAATAAGACAGCTCCAGCCATGGCTATTGGTGGAGTTATTGGAGTTTTGGGTGGAGTTCCTGGAGTATTACTTGGCGGGTTAATTGGCGGTTTGCTCGGGAAAAGTAACGATGATGAAGATACTAAAAAGGTAAACGAATTTAATGGGAGTCATCATGTTTCCTAAATTCAACCTTCGACTAGTCGGTGTCCTTATCATCTTAGTCATAATAGCTGTTACCTACATTACTGATCAGAAATATTATAATGACACTATACGCTCAGTCTTAGAATGGAAGCATTTAAATATAAGTATTTGGTTTGGTTGTTTCATCTGTTTCGTATTGCATTATCTATCAGCTAAGAGCTCGAATGCCGAGTATGCAGGGCTTATATATAAGCAATTTGGTATTTTTGCTGATTCAGCTTTTGCTGCAATTACTTATGGTTTGGCGATGACAACATCTGCGTCGATTTTAAAAGGTGTGTATGTTCAACAGTTTTTCGGCGATGTCGTGTATTTTAACCATTTCGAATCCCTAGATATTTATTCAATGCTAGTTGTATGTTTGTTTTTATTAGGGTATTCATTTTGGTCTTGCACTCGTGCTGCTTGGGAGGCAATTATTTTTAGTAGCGCAGAAAAAGCCGAGGCTGTATACGACTAATTATCTGTATAACAAGGCATTTAAGAGTGATTCTCAACGCTTGGCATTTTTCATTCCATCGTTGGGTTCCGTGTTTACGGTGGTATGGTTAGGTTTCGTGGTAGCGTTGCTCACACCTTAATGCGGCGTTATGGCTCCCAAATTGAGTTGGTCACGAATGTCGATAAATTGGTTCAAATTGGAGTACCATTCTGTGATTACACTGATTTGAAGAACACGATGACAATTCCAATTAAAAATGTATCTAGTACGGAAATTTCTTGCTCAAACTGTCAGGCTTGTTGCTGTCGTTTAGAGGTCATGATCATTACAGATACCGGTGTGCCAGAGCAACACATTGCTTTCGACCAATGGGGTGGGGAAACCATGCTACGTTTGGCGGATGGTTGGTGCTCAGCTTTAGACCGAGAAACATTCATGTGCACGATTTATGAGAATCGACCTTGGATTTGTCGAGAGTTTGAAATGGGCTCTTATGAATGTCGAGATGAAAGGTCAGATTTACCTTGAAAGTTTTGTTCGATAAATCAGAGAGTTGTTAGCCATAACAAACGGTTAAAGAGGGACTGCCAACGCGTGGCGGTTTGTGTTCAAATCGGCCTTTGTGATTACGGTGGTTATTTGGAGTTCAGTGGTTTGCGTTGTCAGCCCCTTAACCGGGCGTTATGTGGCATTCGGCAAGTGAGGACAAAATGGCGAAGAATAAAGATATACAGTTTATTAAACCTTGCAGAAGAACAGATGAAGGCCATAGGGAGCTTACTCCGGAATATGCCTTAGAGTGTTTCATGCAGGGTAAGGTTGTCCAAATAAATCTAGATAACTGCTCATTACAACGAATGGAGATGCTGCAAGAAGATTCTACAATAAAGGATGTAGAGCGAGTTGGGTTATTGCCATTAGCTAAGATTCTTGAAGTCGCTCCTTTTATTAGTCTTACCGCTATGGGCGTTAATGAGATGCCTGACAAACATGTAGCAAAATCAATGCGCGCCTATCAATTGTTCTGCAAAAAGTTTTGGCCTAGCCATAAGGACGATAAAGAGGCAACATTTAGAAGTTTTGATGAGTCTTCCATTGATAGAAAAGTAGAGTTTAGAAAACTCCCGGATGGCGCAAGATGCGTTTATGGGACTTCATATATTACCATGCTGCAAGTTCAAAATATCAAACTAAATCATGCAGACAAATCCCCAGAGGAGCAATTTGAGCTATATATCTATAGCATGATTACCATGCTAGATGTATTGAGTGCATTTGATATGGAAATTGCCAAGTACTGCTTTTGGTCTCCTACTTCTAATGAGATTAATCAACTCCCTGAATCAGTGCAACAACGAAGAAGGGATATTAAGAAGAACTTTGCAAAGGTAGGCTCAGAACTTGATAAGTGTAAATGGTTAGCTTTCGATGCGGCAATGGATATTCATTGGCTCTGTGGCTCGAACTATGCGGAAGATCTTGGAGTGACACTTAGCATCGATGGTCGTGAGTTTATGATAGATAACTGGGTCGGTACGAATGACCATAAACTTTTCAACATTTGCAAAGATATTCATTGGGTTTTCAGCCAAGGCTCAAACATGAAATTATTGGCGGTCACTAGGGAGGATGAGCTGTATGGTTATCCATACTGGAAGTTCGTAGACCAGAAAACTGAAGATATAATGAAGTACCGAAGAGCTAAAGGGTATAACGATATGGATAACTTGCTAAGAAGAGTTGATGATTCAGTTGCCTATATCGAAGGAGAGCTGAACGCCTACTTTAATAAAGTCTATATACCAGCCACATAACAAACTGTTTAAGAGTGATTCGCAACGCGTGGCACTTTTGCTATGCGTCGGTTTAAGTGATTAAGGTGGTATGCGGAGACTTCGGCGTTGCGTTGCTCACACCTTAACAGGGCGTTATGTTTATTGGAGAAATTCATGGTCAATTGGCCTTGTGTCCTTAAATTGGATGGTGACGATGAGCTCATTTATTTGGGCTCAGAAACTGACTTGAACTGCGAATGTGTGGGGCTGATTTTTAGCTCAGATGATCGAGTAATCGATTCTGAGGGTTTTGTATATTCATTGGTTTCAGATGCTTCAACAGCGGTTAACTTGGTTGGAAACTCAGTCCAGATTTCAGCAGAAGATGCATCAAGATTGATTCAATGTCACGAGTTTTGTCGAGCTGAAGTTTGTTTGACAAAAATTCAATTTGAGACGGTAAGTGACGCAATTAAGTGCCTGAAATCTTAGGCTAAATAAACATAACAAACGGTTCAAGAGGGACTGCCAACGCGTGGCGGTTTTTGTTCAAATCGGCTTTTGTGATTACGGTTGTTATTTTAGGTTTAGTGTTTTTGCGTTGTCAGCCCCTTAACCGGGCGTTATGCAACTCAGGTAAATTTAAGGGTTCAATCTTTTGGGACTTCTCCGGCCATTCGTTTTGTGTTGTCGGCAAATGAGCACTTTCACCCTCAAATTCGTGGTTAACTCAAACCGTAAAACAGGCAAGTTTCTTTGTTTGCCTCAATCAGTTTTTGGCGTTGGCGCGTTTTGAATTTTGCGGGCGCAAAGTGTGGAAAGCGCAAGTTAACCGATGGCTTCTAGCTTGCTGAATGCTTTGCTTGTTGAGTTTATCTGATCCAAAAGCTTGGTTTGTTGCTGAAAGGTGGACTTTGTTTTGGCGGCTCATTTATCACGGCTCTGGCTTGGGTTGGTTCTTGAATCACTCACCCATTGCAATTGTGGCTTTTGATCGAGTAAAGTCAGTTTATCTTATTGAATTTGCATAACAAACGGCTCAAGAGGGATTGCCAACGCTTGGCGACTTTAGTACAAAATTGAAGTTCAGTGTTTAAGTGTGTTTTTTAAGTTCGGCGGTGCGTTGTCAACCCCTTAGCCGGGCGTTATATGCCCATCTAGTTCTGCGTTCTATACCGCATATGAAATAGCATCTTTACTATGTTGAGCGGTTGGCTTGTATTGTCTACAATAGCGCACTTTTTTACATATTTTAGGTTATGAATATGAACGACACTACAGCTAAACCCGCTTTGCCGGATCACCTTGCTGGTAATCCTCGCAGCCCACACTATGTAGCGGAGTGCTTTGAACATCACATTGGCATTCGTCTAAATGGTAAAGAGCGTACTGATGTTGAAGAATACTGCATTAGTGAAGGGTGGGTGAAAATTCCGTCACCGAAAGCTAAAGATCGTTTTGGCCAGCCGATGCTGATTAAGTTAAAAGGTGAAGTTGAAGCTTTTTATAAATAAGCTGCATTTTATACCGTCCGCATGCAATGTGTTGATAACTGTGTAATTCAATGCATTGCATTCAAGATCTAGCTAGGTTTCTCATCCAAACATATAACAAACGGCTCAAGAGGGATTGCCAACGCGTGGCGACTTTAGTGCAAAATTGAAGTTCAGTGTTTACGGTGTGCTTTTTAAGTTCGGTGGTGCGTTGTCAACCCCTTAGCCGGGCGTTAGGCAAAGTGAGTTTTTATCAGCTAAATCAAGTTGAAATTGAACGATAAATTCCATGTTCTGCTGGTTGAACTTAAGCAATAAACAATCATCACATATTTGTTGTTTCTTGATCGCGTTGGGTTGTTTAGCGTTGTGAATTCAGCGGCAAAATAACCTTCAGTATCCAAACGCCCGCCGAGCATGCTACGCTCATCACTTTTCTTCCAAATCGCTCAATTTGAGTTTTTTGTTTCTTTGCTGATTCAGCATTTTGGTTTATAAATGAATCGGTTAGTTTGTTTCAAGTTTACAAAAAAGCTCGTTCTTTGGTTGTGAAAGTGTCGGTGTCAATCAGTTGGCCTAACAAACGGCTCAAGAGGGATTGCCAACGCTTGGCGGTTTTAGTGCAAAATTGAAATTCAGAGTTTACAGTGTGTTTTTTAAGTTCGGTGGTGCGTTGTCAACCCCTTAGCCGGGCGTTATGAGCTTCCAAGAATTGAAAGGTAAATATGGCAGTTTTAGACATTCTAACTGCACCAGATCCAAGGCTTAAGATTAAAGCTGTAAAGGTGCAGGACATATCGACAGTACAAACATTGATTGACGATATGTTGGATACATTATATGCGACCGACAATGGTATCGGTTTGGCGTCAACTCAAGTAGGTCGTAAAGAGGCGGTTGTTATTATCGATCTATCAGAAAGTCGAGATGAACCGTTAATTCTGGTCAATCCGGAAGTGATTAGTGGTTCAGATAAAGCATTGGGTCAAGAAGGTTGTTTATCAGTTCCTGACTACTATGCAGACGTAGAGCGTTTTACTTCAGTTGTCGTGTCTGCTTTAGATCGCGAAGGTAAGCCAATTACCATTGAAAGTGATGAATTTTTAGCAATCGTAATGCAGCACGAAATCGATCATTTATCGGGTAACTTGTTTATTGATTACCTTTCTCCACTTAAGCGTCAAATGGCTATGAAAAAGGTTAAAAAGTACGTTAAAGCGCACTCTTAACCTCGCTCATAACAAACAATTTAAGAGGGATTCCCAACGCTTGGCATTTTTGCTTCTACTTCAACTTTAGTGGTTACGGTACAATGCGTTAGGTTGGGTGGTAGCGTTGCTCACCCCTTAATTGGGCGTTAGTTTTTTCTGGTCAAATCAATACAAACGTAGTTGGTCGATAAAATGAAAAATAAAAATGGTTATGTAAGTGTTAGTGGCTCCGAGATTTATTACGAGCTTTCAGGTAATCATGACGGCAAGCCATTATTGATGCTTCATGGCGGTCTTGGTTCGTTGAATGAGTTAAGTTCAATTCATAAATATGTTGCTGCTGACTATCAATTGATAAGTATAGATTTCCGTGGTCACGGAAAGTCCCTTTTAGGCAATCGTCCACTTAATTACATGCAATATCAACAAGACGTTCAGCATGTTCTTAGCTATTTGGGTATTGAGAAATATTCGATTTTTGGTTTTAGTGACGGTGGTATCGTAAGTTATCGGTTAGCAATACAAGAGCCGGAAAGGGTATCTTGTTTGGTGACACTGGGCTCGCAGTGGCGATTAGAGGCGGATGATCCATCGGTTGAATTACTAAGTGGTTTGACTGCTGAATTTTGGTCATCAAGGTTTGCCGATGATGTTGCTTTATATGAGGCGTCAAATCCTAAACCAGATTTCCCTAAACTCGTAGACGCTGTAAAAGCAGTCTGGCTTGACACAACAGAATCTGGCTACCCACATGAGTTAGTTGAAAAAATCCGTTGCCCGACATTAGTAATGCGAGGTGATAATGACTTCTTGTTTTCGTTGGATGAGGCAGCGGCTTTAAAGTCGAAAATTGTAGGTTGTAGTTTTGCCAATATTCCATTGACAGCACATTCGTCGCATCAAGAATCACCGGAATTGGTGGGTAAAATGTTAGAGCAGTTCTTATTGCAGCACAAAAACTAACAAACGGCTCAAGAGGGATTGCCAACGCGTGGCGGCTTTAGTTCAAAATTCAAGTTCAGTGTTTACAGTGTGTTTTTTGAGTTCGGCGGTGCGTTGTCAACCCCTTAGCCGGGCGTTAGGCAAGGTGAGCTTTTATCAGCTAAATCGAGTTAGAGTTGAACGGTAAATTCCATGTTTTGTGGCTGGACTTAAGCAATAAATCGTCATCACATATTTGTTGTTTCTTGATCGTGTTGCATTGCTTTTCGTTGTGAATTTAGCGGCAAAATAACCTTCAGCATCCAAACGTCCGCCGAGCATGCTACGCTCGTCACTTTTCTTCCAAATCGCTCAATTTTAGTTTTTTGGTTTCTTTGCTGACTTAGGTTTTTGGTTTATAAATGAATCGGTTAGTTTGTTTCAAGTTTACAAAAAAGTTCGTTCTTTGGTTTTGAAAGTATCATTGTCAATCGGTTGGCCTAACAAACGGCTCAAGAGGGATTGCCAACGCTTGGCGACTTTAGTGCAAAATTGAAGTTTAGTGTTTACAGTGTGTTTTTTTGAGTTCGGTGAGGCGTCGTCAACCCCTTAGCCGGGCGTTAGGCTATTCAGAGGATACGATGACAGATTTAAAAAATAATGAGCAATATTTCGACGTTTCTTTTGAGAAGCTTTCCTCACCTGATGAGAAATATAGCGACGTCGAGTTTGAAGATTGCCAATTCTCCGACTGCGATTTTTCAGCGGTTAAGTTCCAGAAATGTAAGTTCACAAACTGCACATTTGAACGCTGTAATTTGAGTTTGGTGGATTTTACAAACTCAAAGCTCTTTGAGCTTAAATTTCAAGACAGTAAGTTAGTTGGCGTTGATTGGACGAAAGCGACATGGCCAGTTTATCATTCAGACTTTGAGCTAAGTTTTAAGCGTTGTATTTTAAATGACTCGTCTTTTTTTGGCCTGACCTTAAATGAATTGGTTTTGGATGAATGTAAGTTGCATGATGTTGATTTCCGTGAAGGTGACTTTGCAGGTTCAATAATGATTTATAGTGATTTTAGCCACAGTTTATTTATGAGAACAAATTTGCAAGGGGTTGATTTCAGTGAATCAACAGCATACTCCATTGACGTACTAGAAAATAACGTTAAAAAGGCTAAGTTTTCACGATATGAAGCGTTGAGCTTATTAGAAAGCTTAGGTATTGAATTGGTGGATTAATAGCCTAACAAACGGCTCAAGAGGGATTGCCAACGCGTGGCGACTTTAGTACAAAATTGGAGTTTAGTGTTTACAGTGTGTTTTTTGAGTTCGGTGGTGCGTTGTCAACCCCTTAGCCGGGCGTTAGGCAAAGTGAGTTTTTATCAGCTAAAACGAGTTGAAATTGAACGGTAAATCCCATGTTTTGTGGCTTAACTTAAGCAATAAATCGCCATCACATATTTGTTGTTTCTTGATCGCGTTGGGTTGTTTATCGCTGTAAATTCATTGGCAAAATAACCTTCAGCATCCAAACGTCCGCCGAGAATGCTACGCTCGTCACTTTTCTTCCAAACCGTTAAATTTGAGTTTTTTGGTTTCTTTGCTGATTTGAAATTTTGGTTTATAAATGAATCGGTTAGTTTGTTTTAAGTTTGTAAAAAGCCCTGTTCCTTGGTTTTGAAAGTATCATTGTCAATTGGTTGGCCTAACAAACGGCTCAAGAGGGATTGCCAACGCGTGGTGGCTTTAGTACAAAATTGAAATTCAGTGTTTACAGTGTGTTTTTTGAGTTCGGTGGTGCGTTGCCAACCCCTTAGCCGGGCGTTAACTGGCAATATGCTAAGTGGGAAGTTTTATGAAAGAGTATGAAAACTTCTTGTTGGAATATCCATTTATTCCAAGGAGATTTATTGTGATTGATGTTGAAACAACAGGTCTCAATGCCGATTTTGATGAAATTATTGAAATAGGGGCCATACTTTTTGACTTATCAGGTCAAAATCACACTACCTATAACACTTTAATAAAGGCATCCATACCGATCCCTACAAGGATTACTAATCTCACAGGGATAACTCAAAATATGGTGGATGCAGAAGGTGCAGATCTAAGAGAGGAAATGGTCTTTTTGAAAGACTTCATCGGCGATCTACCTATCGTTGCCTACAATGCGAAATTTGATATGAGGTTTATTAGAAAAGGCTTTGCGTTAATCGATCACAAACCTAAAAATAAAATCATTTGTGCCTTCGAAATGGCTAAAAAAGCATGGGATCTTTCAAGTTATAAGTTGGCAGATGTCGCAAATAGATTTCACATTAACTCATCAGGTGCTCATCGTGCTTTGAAGGATTGTGAATTAGCTGGCTTGGTTTATGTTGGTGCAGCTAGGGTTCTTGGCAAAGCCAGTTAACAAACGGCTCAAGAGGGATTGCCAACGCGTGGTGGCTTTAGTGCAAAATTGAAGTTCAATGTTTACGGTGTGTTTTTTGAGTTCGGCTATGCGTTGTCAACCCCTTAGCCGGGCGTTATGCTCTAGTCACAATCAAACTATTTTGGAATTTATCACAATGAAAAAATTAACAATTCTAGCTCTTTTATCACTGGCTTTCTTCTCATCTAACATTTTTGCTAGAGATGATGTGGGTAATTATTCGATTACAAAGGCAATGAGCTCTGAAGTGGCTAAATCTAAATTAGGCTCTGAAGTTTCATTTTACTTTGGCGAGCAGAGTTACGGCAAAGTTCTCAAAGAATTAGGTGAATTTAAAACCAGTAAAAAAACGAACGCTTTCAATAAAACAGATGAAGAAGCGTGCAATTGGGTTTTTCTTTCCGCCATGATTGCTCTTAAAGACAGAGCGATAAAAGAGGGTGGAAATGCAGTAGTTAATATCAAATCAAATTACAAAAATAACCTCACTTCAAGCAACGATACTTTTCAATGTGGTGCTGGAGCCGTAATGGCTGGAGTTGCATTGAGTGGTGAAGTTGTGAAGCTCAAAAAATAAGCATAACAAACGGTTAAAGAGGGATTGCCAACGCTCGTCGACTTTAGTTAAAAATTGAAATTCAGCGTTTACGGCGCGTTTTTTGAGTTCGGTGGTGCGTTGTCAACCCCTTAACCGGGCGTTATGTTTTTATGAGGATTTCATGGGCTTAAGCGATTTTCAGAAGAAAGTATTTGAAATGTCATCTGCTACTAAAGGTCATGCTGGTTTTGCGGCTAAGTCGAGTATTCGTTATGTTGAACGAGCTTTTGAGCTTTCTGGAGTAATGCCTGAAGTTGCGGCATTTTTAGCTATTACTGCTGAAGAAGAGGCTGCAACAGCTTTATTTATTGCTCTAAAAAACAAAAAGTACCTGCGTTCTCAAGAGCTAAAAATGTATGATCATAAGCATAAGGGAGGATTATATCCATTTTTAACTCTTTTAGGCGTTGCATTAAGGTTAAGTGAAGTACCATATCAGTTCGTTATAGAGAACCATAATGGGCGAGATGTACTTAAGACTCAACTGCCGTTTGGAGACTTCTTTATACAGCCAGACCCTCCACTTAATCAGATTTCTGTGGACGCTTCGGGTAATCGTAAAGACTTCTTGCTCGAAGTACGTTCTGTTGCGACAGAACGAGGGATTACGTCAATCTCGCAATATATTAAAGATACAGCTAACAAAAGAAATTTGTTGCTATATGCATCGGCTAGTTCGTTGCCTAGAGTTGAAAATGTTATCGCCGAGCTTCAAAGGCACATTGGTGCAACTATAGTGATCCACATAATTTATCTTTTGGTTATTCAGCATAGTAAACAGAATTTGGTTGAAGAATGTGTAGATGTGTATTTGAAGGTTCAACATAATCTTAAAAATAAAACATAACAAACGGTTCAAGAGGGACAACCAACGCGTGGCATTTTTATTATGCGTTGTTTTTTGTGGTTACGGTGTTATGCGGAAGCTTGGTAGTAGCGTTGGTTGCCCCTTAACCGGGCGTTATGTGTTTGATGAGTTTTTAGGGTTAAATCTACGATTTCATTGAGAATTCGTTCCGTGTTTTCGGCAAGTTGGCTTGGTAGAAATGAATTCGTGAAAGATCTTCAATTGGTCACGTCCAAGGTATCTTGGATTGCCTCAATTAAGTTTTGGATCTGGTTTGTGTTGAGTTTCGTCAGTTTCAAATCGCTTTAATTGAAATGTCTTTTTGACTGATTCATTTGCTGACATTCAGCTCTGAAAGTCTGGTGACGCAAAAGGTTTTATTATGGCTGAAAGGGCGCTTTCTTTGTTGTTGATTCTGTAAGTGGCTTTCTTCGGCTAAGATCGCTGTGAAATTTAGGTTTTGGTAAGCATCGTTTTTTACGTAACTTATTCAAATTTCTTCATTTCTATGGTGGTTTACTTTGAATGTTTAGCTAAATTCACATAACAAGCAATTCAAGTGGATTCTCAACGCGTGGCAGTTTTACTATGCGTCAGGTAAAGTGTTTTACGGTGCAATGCGGCGGCTTGGTCAGTGCGTTGTTCACCACTTAATTGGGCGTTATGTACTTTCTCGAAAATTAACCTAGCCAACGTATGAAATTAGGTCGTAAACTTAGCTTAATTAAAGGGTTAGGTGATAGATATGGCATTTTCAGAAATTGAGCAACAGCGTTACAGAAAGGCAGTGGAGAAGTACCTTGATTCTTGTCGACCGCCAGAAGAGATCCGCAATCAACTTGATATTGGGTATCGGTTAGAGGGGCAGGTCATCGAAATCTTCGAGATACGTCCTAAGTGGAATGATCCATCCGAAAAAATGGAGTGCCCAGTAGCCAAAGTCAAATATTATAAGTCGCGTGACGCGTGGAAAATTTACTGGATGAAATCCGACCAAAAATGGCATTCGTATGAGCCAATCCCAGAGATTCAACTTCTAGAAGCTTTCTTGGAAATACTAGAAGACGATACTTATGGGTGTTTCTGGGGATAGAACCAACCACGTACATAACAAACGGCTTAAGAGGGATTGTCAACGCGTGGCGGCTTTAGTACAAAATTGAAGTTCGATGTTTACAGTGGTTTTTTAGTTCGGTAGTGCGTTGTCAACCCCTTAGCCGGGCGTTAGGCATTAAGAGGTATAGTTATGAATATATGGCGTCTGATTGCTCATCACGAGCATGCACTAGAATCAATTGAGCTAATGAAAGCGTTAGGTTGTATTGCAATTGGTTGGTCAGATATTGGGGATTTGTCTGCCATCAATCCTAACGAACAAGCAGAAATTACCAATTTAATCCATGCGAGTTACCCAGATTTAGGTAATGCCCATTTAGGTGGGCCAACTTTATGGAATCTTTATAAAAACATGGAGATAGGTGACTTTGTTATAGTTAATGCTGATGGACGACGTAATTGTGTATTTGAGATTTCAGGGCAATATCTTTTCAATACAGATAATCCAATTCTTGGATATATGCATCAACGCTCTGCAATTCTTACTGATATCGATGCTGAAAGATTGTGGCTAGAATGTGGTGCAAATGTTCAAGATGGACAAAATATTCGTTGGACACTAGCCAGTTGTATGTTTTCGGGAAGTGCCGAGAAAACTATACTTTTTGAAGGCACAAAATTTTCAGTCATGTCAACAGCGTTTGAGCGTAGTCCAATTGCGAGGAGTCAATGCATTGCGCGTTATGGATATAATTGTGCAGCCTGTAGAATTAATATGGAAAGCAAATATGGAATCATTGGGAAAGAGTACATACATGTACATCACCGAACAGATCTGGCGTTGAAGGGGGGCGCTCATGCAGTAGACCCGATTGAAGATTTAATCCCTTTATGCCCTAACTGCCATGCAATGATTCATAGAGAAAAACCAGCAATGTCATTAGAAAAATTAAAGAAAATACTCGCAGCGCATGCCTAACAAACGCTTCAAGAGGGACAGCCAACGCACGGCATTTTTACTATGCGTTGGTTTCTGTGATTACGGTGTTATGCGTAAGCTTAATAGTAGCGTTGGCTGCCCCTTAAGCGGGCGTTATGCTACCAGTCGAAATCTTCAATAAGGGATACTATGAAACAGAACATTGTCCATATTGCTTTAGTTATAAAAGATTATGATGAAGCCATTGATTTTTATGTAAACAAACTCAAATTTGAACTTATTGAAGATACTCATCAACCTGAACAAGACAAACGTTGGGTGGTTGTGGCTCCACCAAATTCTCATGGTGTTACGTTGTTACTTGCCAGAGCCTCGAAGCCAGAGCAGCATGATTTCATTGGAAATCAAGCAGGCGGTCGAGTATTCCTGTTCCTAAATACTGATGATTTCTGGCGTGACTTTAAGCGTATGAAATCGATTGGTATTAACTTCGTCCGCGAGCCAACAGAAGAAGACTATGGAACTGTAGCAGTGTTTGAAGACTTGTATGGAAACTTGTGGGATCTTCTTCAATTGAATCCAAGCCATCCAATGGCAAAAAGGTAGCATAACAAACGCTTCAAAAGGGACAGCCAACGCGCGGCATTTTTACTATGCGTTGGTTTCGGTGATTACGGTGTTATGCGGTAAGTTGGTAGTTGCGTTGTCTGCCCCTTAAGCGGGCGTTATGTGCTGTCGATAAAAGGAGATATTGAATATGAACTCATCTTTAAGTGTACCAACTGACAACCCTTATAAGTTAATGGCAATTGTTGGCGCCGTTGTTTTCGTATTCAGTCTTTATTTCTTACTTAGCCAAACTTACACATACAACGATATTGTCTTCCAAGCCGCTGAGAAAATTTCAATTATTGAAGCTCAAGATGACTTGCCCGATAGTGTTAAAGAAGACCGTATTTCTATTGAAAATAGGAAAATTGAGATTGTGAGTAAAGATAGGAAATATTTTCCTTATCTTTGCGGTGTAATTGCAGGCTTGGGTGGGCTACTTTGCGGTATTGGGTTCAGGCACTGGATATTTGAAGTTTATCCAGATGAAGAAGCAATGCGGAAAGAGCAGTTGAAAAGTTTACGTTTAGCTAATAGGACAGCATCAAGAGTTAAGCTGGGAAAACGCACATAACAAACGGCTCAAGAGGGATTGCCAACGCTTGGCGACTTTAGTGCAAAATTGAAGTTCAGGGGTTACGGTGTGTTTTTTTGAGTTCGGCGGTGCGTTGTCAACCCCTTAGCCGGGCGTTAAGTGTCTAGGAAGAAAATAATGACGAAGAAGATTAAACAATATCATTCTAAGTTTACACGTATTACTTATAGGAGCTTTATTGGCTTTGTTGGTAATTCTGGTGGTGCTATAACAAAGAGCTTGTACAAGCTCTTTGTGTTTGCATGTTACGCTGTAATTACAGTGTTATGTGTGAACTTACTTTCTATCGGGAAAAGTTCCTTTGGCGAGTGGGGTGATTTCTTCGGTGGTGTGTTAAATCCCATTCTGACATTTTTAACCTTCATGGGGTTGCTGTTAACGATAGTACTGCAAAACCGTGAATTGAGAGAAACTCGTGTAGAAGCAAAGAGAAGTGCCGATGCATTAGTTAGTCAAAATGAAGTTTCAGATAAGCAATTATTTGAACAAACTCTATTTAATATGTTGTCCTTACATCAGCAAATTCTAGGTGCGATCGACATTTATAACACCAGCACCAAACAAACGACTTTAGGTCGTGACTGTATAAAGGTTTTTTTCGAACGATATACAAAGGAAGCTTCAGGATTAGGGATGGGAGCTAATTTTGATAATAAGTCTTTGGAAAAAGAATTGCGTCATTTAGATAGAATATGGGACAAGTTTTGGGTGTCTCATAAGAGCGAACTTGGGCATTACTTTCGGTTTTTGTACAACATAATACGATTTGTCGATGAGTCTAAGGTAGATAAGGTGACTTATATTCGAATTGTTCGCTCTCAATTGTCAGATCAAGAGTTGGCGCTGTTGTTCTACAATTGTTTATCTGTACATGGACGTGAAAAGTTTAAGCCTTTAGTTGAAAGGTATGCACTTTTCGATAATTTGCCTATGACTATGCTTATCAAAAGGGAGCATAGTGACTTGTATGCAAATTCCGCCTATGAAGGAACAAACACTTAACAAACGGTTAAAGAGGGACTGCCAACGCGTGGCGTTCTCAGTTCAAATCAATATTTGTGATTACGGTTGTTATTTTGAGTCCAGTGTTTTGCGTTGTCAGCCCCTTAACCGGGCGTTATATGCCTTAGTCAATTTAGGAAGTCGCAAGGATGCATTTAAGAGAAGCAGAGGTTCATGAGCTCGACGCAGTATACTCAATCGGCTTTGATGCGTGGAGTGACGGGCTTTCCTATGAAAAATATTTATCCGCTTGTCGTAGCAGCAAAAAGTATCAAGCTGGAATTTGGTATGTGCTAATAGAAAATGAGCAAATTCTATCGTCTCTCATTGTCTATCATAATTTATTTGACCTTAAAGACGGTTGCTTTGGTATAGGTTCTCTCGCTACACCTAAAATGCTTCGTGGTAAAGGTTATGCTTCCAACTTGGTTAATCTTGTGAAAGCAGACTTGTTCGCAAAACTGAACTGTAAAGCCATATTCTTACATAGCGATATTGACCACCAGTTTTATAGCAGGCTTGGTTTCATCGCTATTGAGGGCTCTAATTGCATGTATGCCCCAAGTGACTCTTTTGGTTTTGATGGTTCGATACCAAGTTACTTTTAGTTATGAGTTCAGCATATAACAAAGCGTTTAAGGCAGATTCGCAACGCGTGGCATTCTCAGTTCAAATTGAGTTTTGTGTTTAAGGTGTAATGGTTTAGGTTAGGTGGTAGCGTTGCTCACTACTTAACGCGGCGTTATGTGCATGGAGGCACTAATGGACATTGGTATTTATATTTACGATGGGGCCGAAGTTCTCGATTTTTCAGGACCTTTCGAAGTTTTCAGTACAGCTAAACGATTAGGTGCAGAAAGCTGGAATGTATTTTTAGTTTCAGAAAACTTGGAACCAGTGAAAGCCAGAGGTGGTTTTACTGTTTTACCCGACTATTCGTTCCTGCATCACCCTCAAATTGACCTATTAATCGTTGTTGGTGGTATCCATACGAACGAAATGAATAAGACCAATGTGCTTCATTGGGTTGCATCAGTGGATAAGCACGCTAAACATATTGCATCAGTTTGTACCGGAGCATTCATATTAGCTAATGCGGGTTTGCTGAAAGGACTTGCTGTTACGACTCATTGGGAGGATATATCTGAGCTGAAACAACGGTTTCCTGACTTAGTCGCTGTGGAAGACAAACGTTGGGTAACAACAAGCAAATACACCACGTCGGGTGGTATATCTGCGGGCATTGATATGAGTTTGTTCTTGGTATCAAAGTTTCATAGTCAAAGCCATGCTGAGTTAGTTGCCCATCAAATGGAGTACAACTGGCAAAAATGCACATAACAAACGGCTCAAGAGGGATTGCCAACGCGTGGCTACTTTAGTGCAAAATTGCAGTTCAGTGTTTAAGTGTGTTTTTTGAGTTCGGCGGTGCGTTGTCAACCCCTTAGCCGGGCGTTATACGTTCTCGGAGGATTTTAGTCTTGGAAGAATTAGTTCAGAAATTAGCATTAATTGATGAGCTAGAAACTTGGAAAGAATATAGCCAAGGTTTTAGTCCTCAGGATAAGAAATTAGCTTTTGAGCGTGCTCAGGCTCTGTGGATAGCACGAAAGGTTTCTGAGAATGCGCTTTATCTTCATCCTGATGTTATTTCCGATCTTCAACGTCAAAGTTGGATTCCAAATGATTTACAAAAGCGCATGATTTGGGCTAGCGTTTTGGTATCTGCTGAGGGTGTTCGAAGTAGAGAACGTTTTAAATCAATTAAAAATAGTCTCATAAATAGATATGGTCGAGATTGGTGGGAAGACGTTTATAAACGTCAGAAACCAGCTTTTGCGGCAAAAGAACGTATTCGCAAGCAAATTGCTTCTAATGGCGCCGCGGTTAATATGCTGATGGCAAATACTCATCTATTTGGGGAAGTGGCAAGAGATCAAATTACTTCTGCTTTGAGTATGGTCCCCAAGTGGTAAACACGTATAACAAAGCGTTTAAGACGGACTCCCAACGCATGGCGTTTTCGGCTTACTTTGGTTTAAGTGTTTATGTCACAATGGTTTAGGTAAGGTGGTTAGCGTTGCTCGCCACTTAACGCGGCGTTAAATTGCAGTCAAGGATGGTGGATTATCAAAATTGATATTTATGATGTGTTTATTGGCGAATCGGCCTTTGGCAACCCTTGCGGGGTACTAGAGCTAAAGAGCTGGCTTTCTGATACCGAGTTACATCAAATCACCCGTGAAGTTGGACAGCCTGTGACTTCGTTCATTACTCACATCGACGGACAGTTTCACATTCGCTGGTTTGCATTGGATGGTGAAATTAATCTTTGTGGTCACGGGAGTTTAGGCGCTGGTGCCGCGATCCTTTCTAAGTACCAGCTAGAAAATGTAGTTTTCAACAGTAAACATGGTGAAGTGGTGATTGCTAAGAGAAATGACCAATATTCATTGTTATTACCCAGTTGGGAAGGTAAGCCTTGTGCTGTTCCAGTAGAAATCTCTGATTTAGCGACAGATGCGATTGATGTTTTCTCTACCCGGGACTTAGTCTTGGTTTTGTCTTCGGTTGAGACTGTAATGAATTTCCAGCCAGATGATGAGCGCTTGAGAAAAATCAATGAATACCATGCTCTGATTGTAACGGCTGCAACTGGTAATAGTGGTTATGTTCTAAGATACTTTGCACCAAAAATTGGCATATCTGAGGATTTAGCAACAGGTTCAGCACAGTGCTCTCTTGCACCGTATTGGTTTAAAAAACTTGGCTCCGACTCATTGAATGTACGTCAACTTTCAATGTCAGGTGGTTATTTTGAAATAGAGAGAACAACTAAAAATTCAATTACAGTATTTGCCCAAGCAAAGCGGCGAGCAATTGCAATTTAACAAACGGCTCAAGAGGGATTGCCAACGCGTGGCGGCTTTAGTACAAAATTAAAGTTCAGTGTTTACGGTGTGTTTTTTGAGTTCGGCGGTGCGTTGTCAACCCCTTAGCCGGGCGTTAGCCGCTTTTTAAGTCCTGTAAGTATTCAACTAACTCATGCACAAGAGTCGTGGGATTATCAGTATGGTTACTATTTGCAGTCTTATTTGCTCTAATGGCGTTTTGTTTTGCGAACTCAAGTTGTCCAAGTAGTTGAGTGAAAATAGCATTATCACCCTTGGAGTAATTGGTAATAAACACCTTCAAGTCCTTTATTACTTGATCCGCAATACTTGATTTTCCGCTTGAATGGTATGGTTTAGTGGAATATTGAAAGTGCAATAGCAACCAATACTCAAAGCATGGTACTGAAGTTACAGCAAGAAACTTTGAACAAGATTTATGGTTATCTATATCAACAAGTGTTTGTGCATAACTAGAGTGAGAATCCTTGTCGAAGACACAATACACACGGTCATATGCATCACCGCATCTTTCTTCTATTTGTGCCAACTCTTTGGCTCTCTCAAAGACACTTTTAGGGCTTGAGCCGCAACTACCATCAACGGCAACATTTGCTGAATTGAGCTTATAATGATTTACCTGTTCATTAAAATAATTTGGTTCGGTTTTTTCACCTTCACAAACAATTAAAACTTTCTCATAGGAAGAACGTTTAGACTTTCTGCGAGAAAGTTCTCTTTCTGCTTTTGCTTTTCGCTTATGGTGCAAGTCATCTGAACCCATGTTTACTTTAGCCCTTTATTTATTGATCTAACAAATGGCAATGCGCCGTAGCGACCGGACAGGTAACCAAGTTCAAGGTTCTCTTTTTCTTTTCTAGGGCTAAAGTCCGTTAAAGGATAAAGAGTAGTTTCTTGATTCTCATCTTTTTCACAGAACCAGATTTGATCTCTGCGGAATACATCCTGATTTAGAATAGATGTTTCATGAGTAGTAAAGATCAGTTGCGCATTTTTGGGGTTGGTTTTTTTATTATGGAATAATGAAACTAAGTGTTTAACCATCTTTGGATGAAGATTATCATGTAATTCATCGACAACCAAAATGTATCCATTTTTTAAAATGTCCAACCAAGGTCCGACGAAAGAGAAAAATTTCTGTGTACCGTCCGATTCATCTGTAAAATCAAGTGGAACTAGTTTTCCAGATTTTGTTTTATGAATGGTTTTAATTTCGATAATTTCTTTATCTTTCATTTCTCGAATTAGGGTTTCTTTTAACTCATCGGGAAAACCCTCAGGTAGCGAATTAGGATCAAACTTTTCTTTTTCAATGTTAATATCGTGAATGTTAAAATCAGCTGCTTGAAGAAAATCTAAAATTTCTTCTTTTGAATCTTGGCTTTCACATTGCGAAGCTGTAAAAGTAGGCCCCCATCCACTAACATTAGTTGGTTTCAATTTTTCTTTAAACCAGTTAAACGCTGGTTTTAGTTGATCACTATTCAGCTGTACTGCTGTAGATAGAAAAAGAGCGTTGGCTCTTGTCGCATTCTGCCAAACGCTTTTAGAACCAAATAGGTTATCGCTAAATTTATAATCATAAACATTGTTTTCTTCATCGAAAACCCTAGAAAACCATCGTTGTGGACGTCCTTTGGGATAAGCAATCAACCATTCTTCAAAAACTTGAAGTTTTGTAGCAGTAAAGCCGTATTGGTACTTAATACCTTCATTTACAAATACTGCTTCAAATTCACTAGGTGCTTTAGCTGAGTCATCATCAAATAAAAATGGATCAATTGGTAGATTGTCACCCTCTTGAATTTTAGACGCAGAGTTTCTCACGATAACATCCATGTCGACTAATGCTTTGATTAAATTTGATTTCCCAGCAGCATTAGCACCGTACACTACAGCAGAATGTAACAGTGGCGCTACAGAAGGCGCGTCGGGAGAGAATGAATTTGTATCCTCGAGTTCGTCGCCTTTATCTTTGACCATACTAAGCACTTGTTCATCTTTGATTGAACGATAGTTCTTAACAGTAAACTCAATTAACATTTTTAACTTGCCTTGAAATGTATTTCATGACGTCATTCTAGCACTGTAAAATGTAAAGTCACCATCGCAAGGTGTTTTGGTGTGTTTTTTTGCACAAATCTGTCAAAACTACGAATATAATCGGCTAACAAACAATTTAAGAGTGATTCCCCACGCTTGGCATTTTTGGTTTGGGTTTAGTTCAGTGTTTATGGTGTCCAATTTGAGTGTAGTGGTAGCGTGGCTCACACCTTAATTGGGCGTTAGGCAAAGTGAGTTTTTATCAGCTAAATCGAGTTGAAATTGAACGGTAAATTCCATGTTCTCATGGCTGAACTTAAGCAAATGAATAATCATCACATATTTGTTATTTCTTGATCGCGTTGGGTTGTTTGTCGTTGTGAGTTTAGCGGTGAAATAACCTTCAGCATCCAAACGTCCGCCGAGCATGCTACGCTCGTCACTTTTCTTCCAAATCGCTCAATTTTAGTTTTTTGTTTCTTTGCTGAGTTGGAATTTTGGTTTATAAATTAATGGTTTAGTTTGCTAAAATTTACAAAAAGCCTTGTTCTTGGGTTTTGAATGCCTTGTTGCCAATCAGTGGGCCTAACAAACGGCTCAAGAGGGATTGTCAACGCGTGGCGGCTTTAGTGCAAAATTGAAGTTCAGCGTTTACAGTGTGTTTTTTGAGTTCGGCAGTGCGTTGTCAACCCCTTAGCCGGGCGTTATACCACAATCAGTCGTTGAGCCTTGTCATCGCTTTTCTGTATACATCGCTACGTTCACGTTTACCTACGGCTAAAACGGTAACAATAACTACGTCGTCTTGCACTTTGTATACTAAGCGATAGCCAGATTGGCGTAATTTGATCTTATACATGTTCTCTGCCCCGGATAATTTTGATGCAGGAACATGTGGGTTAGCTAAACGTTCAATCAGTTTTTTCTTAAATTGCTGTTGCAAAGTAGCGCCGAGTTTTTTCCACTCTTTAAGTGCGCTACTTTTAAATTCAAGATTATAAGTCATCGATGCTCACCGAAATGCTTGATTCAGACTCGCGTTCTTTTGCTATAGCAAGTAGCTCAATATCTTCAAGTTTGTCCATCATCATTTCGTATGCGGCAGCTGGCACACAGTAAAATGCTGGCTCATTTCGGTTTAGCACGGCTACTGGTTCACCATAAGCACTTGAAGCAACCTTCATCGGGTTCGCTTTAAACTCAGTAATACTTGCAGCAACATCAGCTAATATTCTAGTGGTCATTTAAAAGCTCCTTAAAGCAGTCTTTAACTTGGTCATTTTAGTTGCAAACAAGCGGTATAACAAGGTGTTTAAGACGGATTCGCAACGCTTGGCGGCTCCAGTTCAAAGTTTTGCTTATGTGCTTATGTGCTTATGGCACAATGCCTTTAGTTTTGGTAATAGCGCTGCTCACCACTTAACACGGCGTTAGTTTTCTATCACATATTGTGATTATTGCGCTAGAATGCATATCAGCTACATTGTATACTTCAAGTTTAATATCTGCGTTAGTTTGAGTTGGTTAATAAGTGAACATTACAATTAAAAATTTTGGTCCCGTTAGAGACTTTAGCATTGATTTGAATAAAGATTTCCATTTGTTAGTTGGTAAAAACAATATCGGTAAATCTTATGCGATCACAGCTGTTTACTTGATCGTAAAATCCTTTCTCGAAATGTCTTCACATTCAAACCCTTTTGGCTTTAGGCATCAGTTTTTGTTTGACGATACGTTAAGTCCAGACGAAATCGAAGAAACTACAGAAGAACTGTCAGCGTTGGCTAAAAAACTAAAACCAAGAGAAGAAGTTGATATTAAGAACTACGTTTTAAAAGATGTAAAAAAGACTTTTGAGGCGATCTTCTTACAACGGTTAAAAAACTCTTTTGCAAATACCTTTACTTCTTTGGATAATTTGAGAAATCGATATTCAAATGAAATTCCATCGATAAATATTGAGTATGATGGTATGAGTTTTGAAATTGTCATAAACGAAGAAAGATTTGAAATAAAGAAATTTAATATAGATAAAGGATTTTGCTTAAAAAATATAAAGCAAAATAGAGATCCGAACTTTAATGGAAATAAATACACTCTATATTATTGTGAAGGAAAAGAAAACGAATTTAGAAACGCATATATACATTTTATTTTCTTTAGGTTTGTTATAGGTTTTATTAATGGTTTTAGCTCAATTATAAATAGTGTTCACTATCTTCCTGCGAGTAGGTCAGGGTTATATCAAGCCTTAAGCGCTTTTGGTCAAATAATTGCAGAGCTTTCCAAAAACCGTTCGTTTCTATCTAAAAAGATTGAGTTGCCAGGGATTTCTGAGCCAGTAAGTGATTATTTTATTCGACTTTCAGATATTCGAGTGCAAAAGAAATCTTTTGAAGATAAAGAAATAAACAAAATTGCAAAAGAAATCGAAGAAAAAATTCTGAAAGGGCGTGTAGAATTTAATTCCCAAACAAAACAGTTGATGTTCTATCCAATAGAAACAAACCTTAAGCTCGAACTTTCATCAACATCATCGATGGTCTCAGAGTTGGCACCTATAGTTTCATACCTGAGGTATGTGCTTACAGAAAATGCGAAACGTACAAGGAGGAAAGTAAACTCAAAAGTTAGACCTGCTTGTAATCTTATAATGATTGAAGAGCCAGAGGCGCACTTACATCCAGAAATACAATTGTTATTAACAGAAATATTTTCTAAGTTAGTAAACCAAAATGTTAAGTTGGTTATTACATCCCATAGTAACTATATTTTCAATAAAGTTAATAATCTTATAATGTCTGACACTTTATCAGTCAATCGGGTAAGCTCTGGAGTTTTCAAGTCTACAAAAACAGGTTCAGTATTGCATCAGTTAGAAGTCAATGAATTGGGCGTTGAAGATAATAACTTTAATGATGCAACTTCTGCTCTGTTCGATGAAAAGATGGAAATCATTTCTAAGCTCAATGGCAAGGAGTATGCTTGTGATTGAAGCGATCTATAGTAATGATGATTTAAGAGCAATCTGTAAAAATGAAGTTAAAGAAAATAACGCATGTGTCAATTTAGACTCAAGTTTTTATTTGGATAATGGTGGTCTAAATGATGAAAAAATAATAAACTTGGCTGTTGATGAATATTACAATGGTCTTGGTTTGGGGAATACTCCCCCTTCGATTGATAATTTGTTAGTTATTAATAGAGGAGATAGAAAGTTCGCAATTTATCTAATAGAGCTTAAAGATGTAAAAAAACTTAGTAGGTTGTGTAATATTAATATAAGATCTAAGTTTAATACCACTATTGACGATTTTATGCTCGAACGATTCAAATCTGAATTTGATCGAGATGACGTTAAGATAACTGATTTGAATTTGTGGTTGGTTTGTAATCGGTTCTCGTTTATGAATAAGTCTATAAGCGATGAGGATTACGAAAAGAGAATAAAAAATACTATTATTGAAAAGTTAATGATGATTCCTCCATTTAGGTATAAAGGAAGGGTCGGAATGCTTAACGTAATGTTTAATAATGCTGAAATATGTTAGATAAATAGCTTAGAAAACTAACAAACTGTTTAAGAGTGATTCGCAACGCTTGGCATTTTTGCTATGCGGTGCGTTTTGTGTGTAAGGTGGTATGCGGAAGCTTCGGTATTGCGTTGCTCACACCTTAACAGGGCGTTAGGTTGCTTGAGAATTTAAAGGAACAACACCTATCATGTGTTACCCTCGCTCCTTTGATAATGATTCTCATTTGCCTATTTGGCGAGGTTTGCGATTACCCCTGTGGGTGTGCATTGGCGTGTTGTTTAAACCTTGCTGTGGGCACTCTACGGGGCTTTAAATGGCATTCTGTATTCTTACTTGAGATGAGCCAATGTTTTTACCGGATAAATTGAAGTTTTTAGTGCGCACCTTGCAAAGGTAAGCACAATGTTCAAAGATTAGCTTCTTTGATTCGGGATTGCTTCTATCTATAAACTTATATTTAAGGTTGCTGTCACACAAATAAACTAGGTTGGTGTTGTCCGTGTTGAGTATTTCACACCAAAGCTGATTAACTAGTCCCATTATACCTCCTGCTTTTTTTCCGGCAGGAAATCCTGTTTTATGTGTCTTGTTATAATCAAGGAAGAGTGCGCAGTGATAGTGGGGATTGATGCTATTGTTCTTTTCTCTGACCCAAAAGTAGTGAGCGTGCTTCTGGCTGTATTGTTTGTTAAGTAGTCGCTTCTTGAGTTTGGTGAAAAGTTCAGATATTACCTTGTCACTATAATTGAATTCCTTAGGGAATTTTAAATCAAATCGAATGTAGAGCACTCGTTTGTATTGGTTAGTTATTGATTCTATTACTGAGTTTAACTTTTCGAGATATTCTTCGATGTATTGGTTGTCTGGGTGTAACTGATATTTCAGATAGTGACTTACTACATGATAGTTCTTATTCAATAATGTATCTCCTGTATTAAGGGTATATTGTATTAAAGGTATGTATTATTATTTACCTTTATTGTTTTTTGTAGGCGAAATAGCTCGAACCACGATGGGAAGTGGCTTGGTGAATATTGAGTGTGGTGATATTCTTAGGAAAGATAGCGGAATCAATATATATTATATCACTAAGTCTTAAATTTAAAAATGGATTAATTTACCTAACAAATAATTCAACGTGATTCACAACACTTGGCAATATTGGTTTGCATTGGTTTGCATTGGTTTGCATTGGTTTGCATTTGTTGCGGTGTTTACGGTGCAATGCAGTAAGTTAACTGGTATGTTGTTCACACGTTAATTTGGCGTTAGGCAAGGTGAGTTTTTATTAGCTAAATCGAGTTGGAATTGAACGGTAGATTCAATGTTTTCTGGCTTAAGTTAAGCAATAAATAGTCATCACATATTTGTTATTTCTTGATCGCGTTGGGTTGTTTAGCGTTGTTAATTCAGCGGCAAAATAACCTTCAGCATCCAAACGTCCGCCGAGAATGCTACGCTCGTCACTTTTCTTCTAAATCTCTCAATTTGAGTTTTTTGGTTTCTTTGTTGATTTAGCGTTTTGGTTTATAAATGAATGGGTTAGTTTGTTTTGGTTTGCAAAGAAGCCTTGTTCTTTAGTTTTGAAAGTGCAGGTGTCAATTGGTTGGCCTAACAAACGGCTCAAGAGGGATTGCCAACGCATGGCGACTTTGGTGCAAAATTGAAGTTCAGTGTTTAAAGTATGTTTTTTGAGTTCTGCGGTGCGTTGTCAACCCCTTAGCCGGGCGTTATGCTGCTTATAAGCTTATGGGAATTTGATAAATGGAATGGTTTATTGCTGTAGTTAGCGTACTAATTGGTGCTGTAGTAGGTGCTCTCGTTAGCTACCTATTTACCGATAAGAACAATAAACAAAGAACAAAAAGATTAGAATCAGCTTTCTACAATGAGTTTGAGTATCTATCAGAGACGCTCGAAAATTGGTTCCCCACCTTAGTAGTTGAATACCAAGAGCCATTAAGGGAGCAATATTCAGGCTTGCCATTTTTGGATCTTTCATTAATTGATGCACTTGTAATCGAACTGGCGAGCACTGATAAGGTCGTAACTCCAGCACAAAGGAAACTTATAGTTCGCCTACGACCGGTAGTCACAAGCCTTGTTAAAAACAACGAAAAGCGCGGCAAATATGCAGATTCTTGGATGTTGAATAGTCACACAATGGATAACTCTGAAGAACGAGACTGCTCGAAAAATATAAGTTATTACACAGGACTTCTTCTAGTTGATGTAACTCAGGTAATCTTCCATCTTAAAAAACTAAGTGCAGAAAAAGAGCGTTTCACCTTTTCAAAAGGATCAACTAGGGAGGATCTGGTTAAAGCATGTTGCTCCTCTAGCGTTATTCCCTATGATGAAACGGTGTGGAAACCTATGCTTCTTAGGTTGGGACTTAAGTAACAATAATCAGCATAACAATCTGTTTAAGAGTGATTCGCAACGCGTGGCATTTTTACTATGCGTTGCGTTTAGTGTTTAAGGTGGTATGCGGGAGCTTCGGTATTGCATTGCTCACACCTTAACAGGGCGTTATGCAACTCAGGTAAATTTAAGGGTTCAATCTTTTGGGACTTCTCCGGCCATTCGTTTTGTGTTGTCGGCAAATGAGCACTTTCACCCTCAAATTCGTGGTTAACTCAAACCGTAAAACAGGCAAGTTTCTTTGTTTGCCTCAATCAGTTTTTGGCGTTGGCGCGTTTTGAATTTTGCGGGCGCAAAGTGTGGAAAGCGCAAGTTAACCGATGGCTTCTAGCTTGCTGAATGCTTTGCTTGTTGAGTTTATCTGATCCAAAAGCTTGGTTTGTTGCTGAAAGGTGGACTTTGTTTTGGCGGCTCATTTATCACGGCTCTGGCTTGGGTTGGTTCTTGAATCACTCACCCATTGCAATTGTGGCTTTTGATCGAGTAAAGTCAGTTTATCTTATTGAATTTGCATAACAAACGGCTCAAGAGGGATTGCCAACGCTTGGCGACTTTAGTACAAAATTGAAGTTCAGTGTTTAAGTGTGTTTTTTAAGTTCGGCGGTGCGTTGTCAACCCCTTAGCCGGGCGTTATACGCTATATGGAAATTTAACAATGGAGTCGTGAAATGAATCAGAATGAAAAGCTGAATTATGTCGAGTTTGCAGCAAAAAATTTAGAAGCAACAAAATCATTTTTCTCTTCAGTTTTTGGCTGGGAATTTACTGATTATGGTCCTGAATATACAGCATTCTCAAATCAGGGTTTAGATGGCGGTTTTTTTAAAGCTGACTGTTGTAGTCAGACAGCATCGGGTGGTGCACTTCTTATCTTTTATAGCTCAAACATAGAAACCACTTTAGCCAAAGTCCAGAATAGCGGTGGTCAAATTATTCGCCCAATTTTTGATTTTCCCGGAGGCTGTCGTTTCCATTTTATTGAGCCAAGCGGTAACGAATTTGCAGTGTGGTCGGAAGCACGCGTATAACAAACGGCTCAAGAGGGATTGCCAACGTTTGGCGACTTTAGTGCAAAATTGAAATTCAGGGTTTACAGTGTGTTTTTTGAGTTCGATGGCGCGTTGTCAACCCCTTAGCTAGGCGTTATGCAACTCAGGTAAATTTAGGGGTTCAATCTTTTTAGATTTCTCCGGCCATTCGTTTTGCGTTGTCGGCAAATGAGCATTTTTACCCTAAAATTCGTGGTTTACTCAAGCCGTAAAACAGGCAAGGTTCTTTGTTTGCCTCAATCATTTTTAGCGTTGGCTTGCTGCCAATTCAGCGGGCGCAAAGTGTGGAAAGGGCAAGGTTATCGAGCGTTTTGTACTTGCTGAAGTTTTCGCTCGTTGAGTTTTCCTGACACAAACGCTTGGTTTGTTGCTGAAAGGTGGACTTTGTTTTGGCGGCTTATTTATCATGGCTCTTACTTGGTTGGATTCTTGAATCACTCAACCATTGCAATTGTGGTTTTTGGTCGTGTAAAGTCAGTTTATCTTATTGAATTTGCATAACAAGCGGTTAAAGAGGGACTGCCAACACGTGGCGGTTTTTGTTCAAATCGGCCTTTGTGATTACGGCTGTTATTTTGAGTTCAGTGTTTTGCGTTGTCAGCCCCTTAACCGGGCGTTAAGCAGAAAATCGGAATCGGTGGCAGTAATGGAAATAAAAAAGAAAAGTGAAAGTGGTACACCGTGGTACCCCGTTTCAATAGAAAGGCTTGATGGATTACTATCGAATGCGATCTGCACCAATGATGCATATGAGCACACATATGCTCTGAGGCGTAACATTGCGTACAATCTTCAATACATCGAATTTCAACTGAAAGTTATAGAGGATATTAAACTCAGCTCGGTTCTCTACACACAAACAGTTAAGTCCATCTTGCTGGTTGGTTGTAGCGTTATCGAATCAATCCTTCATTACGTTTTGATTGTTAATGGTGTCCACTCTACTACGGAGTGGAAGGAAAAAGCAGTATTTAAAGGCAATCAGAAAAAGTACGAAGGCGAGCAAGTAAGAGTCGATACAGTTATTTATTCTAAGCTAGATCAGCCAGTGCTGAAGCACATGACGTTTGATGCAATGATTAAGAGTGCGAAATCCAAAAACATCTTCGGAAAAGAGCCTCTAATCTATGAGAAATTGAATGAGTTAAGGACTCTTCGAAACAAGGTTCATTTGCAAGTCATTAATACACCAACGGACACTGACTGGAATTCATTCAATTCCTCCGATCTATCAGATATCTCAGTTGTACTCTACGAAGTATTTAGTAGTGAACTGTTTAATTTGTCCGAAAGCCAACAAGGGTGTTTTGAGTATTTGCGTCGTAACTTTTCTGCTTAACAAACGGCTCAAGAGGGATTGCCAACGCGTGGCGGCTTTAGTGCAAAATTGAAGTTCAGTGTTTACAGTGGTTTTTTGAGTTCGGCGGTGCGTTGTCAACCCCTTAGCCGGCGTTATGCAACTCAGGTAAATTTAGGGGCTCAATCGTTTGGGATTTCTCCGGCCATTCGTTTTGTGTTGTTGGCAAATGAGGATTTTCACTCTCAAATTCGTGGCTAACTCAAACCGTAAAACAGGCAAGATTCTTTGTTTGCCTCAATCGGTTTTAGTGCTGGCGTGTTGTGAATTTAGCGGGTGCAAAGTGTAGAAAGGGCAAGTTTATCGAGCATTTTGTACTTGCTGAAGTTTTAGCTCGTTGAGTTTTCCTGATTCAAAAGCTTGGTTTGTTGCTGAAAGGTGGACTTTGTTTTGGCGGTTCATCTATCACGGCTCTTGCTTGGGTTGATTCTTGAATCACTCAACCATTGCAATTGTGGCTTTTGGTTGTGTAAAGTCAGTTTATCTCATTGAATTTGCATAACAAACGGCTCAAGAGGGATTGCCAACGCTTGGCGGTTTTAGTGAAAAATTGCAGTTCAGTGTTTACAGTGTGTTTTTTGAGTTCGGCGGTGCGTTGTCAGCCCCTTAACCGGGCGTTATGCAACTCAGGTAAAATTAGGGGTTCAATCTTGTGGGATTTCTCCGGCCATTCGTTTTGTGTTGTCGGCAAATGAGCATTTTTACCCTAAAATTCGTGGTTTACTCAAGCCGTAAAACAGGCAAGGTTCTTTGTTTGCCTCAATGAGTTTTAGCGTTGGCGCGTTGTAAATTCAGTGGGCACAAAGTGTGGAAAGGGCAAGTTTATCGAGCATTTTGTACTTGCTGAAGTTTTCGCTCGTTGAGTTTTCCCTGACACAAAAGCTTGGTTTGGTGCTGAAAGGTGGACTTTGTTTTGGCTGCTCATTTATCACAGTTCTTGCTTGGGTTGATTCTTTAATCACTCAACCATTGCAATTGTGGCTTTTGGTCGTGTAAATTCAGTTTATCTCATTGAATTTGCCTAACAAACGGCTCAAGAGGGATTGCCAACGCTTGGCGACTTTAGTGCAAAATTGAAGTTCAGTGTTTACGGTGTGTTTTTTAAGTTCGGTGGTGCGTTGTCAACCCCTTAGCCGGGCGTTAGGCTAATAAGGAGAAAGCCGATTGATTTTTGGAGAAATAGAGTCATTTTTGTCTTTGGTTGAAAGAGTAATTAAGCCTTTTAGAAAGTACAACAATTTACCTAAAGAGCTACTGTCTACTCGTTTAGTTAGTGTTTTTGAAGCTCACGGAGTTCATAGAAACCAAATTTCTCAAGTTATTGGGCACAATTTAAGTCTTCATGACGTTAGTACTGATGAACGACTTCTTGAGAAACTCAATGATGATATTTTAGCGTCAACATGCCAGCTTTTTGGTGTAAACAGAGATTGGCTGGACGGCGCGTCCGAAAAGGTTTATCCGACATATGATTTTTATAAGCATCCGCAACAATTTAATGAATTTCTTTCTGAGCTATTAGCAAAATGTGGGCATGATAACCTTGATGGTGTGTTGTTAGCACTCGATAAAATCGACCGAGGAGCAGAAAGCGTGCTTATATTGCAAGAAACTCTAGGATTGATAAATGACAAGCCGTATTACCGCTATTATCTCTGCAATGGTTGGGTTTTCTCTTATTGGAAATCAAGAGGTTACTTAGCTGCAAGCATTGCGATATGTTGGAAAAATAAGGTTTATGTCAGAGGACAGTATTTAGATAAATCCACGGTTGTTAACTATGCCAGTGGGAAAGCCCTATTAAGCTTTGGTGAAAGTGGAATACACTCTATTAATGGCATTCCGTGGTATGCAGAAGATTTAGCCGAAGATCCCGCAACATACTTGAGAAATGTTGATCCTGAAGAAAATAAGTTCGGCTTAAGTTCAGCATTATCCCTTTGGTTCCAGTTACATAATCAAGGTTATCTAGATACGGGCTTTCCTGATAGTGGCGTGCTTAAAAAGTTTAATGAGGCACGTAAAAAATTAGCCTAACAAACGGCTCAAGAGGGATTGCCAACGCGTGGCGACTTTAGTGCAAAATTGAAGTTTAGTGTTTACAGTGTGTTTTTTGAGTTCGGTGGTGCGTTGTCAACCCCTTAGCCGGGCGTTATGTGTATCGGAGAAAGTATGAAGTCCATTAGGAAAACTCTAATATCTCAACGTTTGAGTTGGTATGAAACTATCGACTCTACTTTCTTATCCCTGAGTAAAGAAAGTAGGCTGAAAATTAATCGAAAAGAAGAGTTGCTTCACGAGGAAAAAGATAAATTACTTGATATTTATTATAACGGTGCGGCTACTGAAGAGATCGAAAATCGAGTAATCGACATCGATGTTGAAATTGAGCATATAAAAAATGAGATAGAATCTCTCCTAGAAATGGAGGTTATCTATATTTACAAGTCTTATGAGTATAACCTCAAGCAAATACTAACACTCGCTTTCCAAGACACCAGCCCAAAAAACGCTTCTCATTGGGGCAATGTGGTAAAATTTCTCGACAAAAAAGGCGTCGACGTAATGTCTTGTTCTGGATTTCAGGAATTTATAGAGTTCAAAAAACTGAATAATGAAATAAAGCATGAGGCATTTGCTCAAAGCAAAAGCTTAAATGCACTTGGTTGTGTGATTAAAGAAGACTTTGAAAACTATGTATCAAATAGCAAGGCTAGCATCGAAGCTTTCCTTCAAGATCTTAATCGCAAAGTAAAGGTTGTGCTTGCAAATGATGACTCTCCTTATATGAATGAAGTATTAGAAGGTATTGAAGTCCTAAAATACTATGCTGCGAGTGGAAAAAGATACACATAACAAAGCGTTTAAGACAGATTCGCAACGCTTGGCATTTTCAGTCCAAGTGAAATTTTGTGTTTAAAGCACAACGGTTTAGGACAGGTGGTCGCGTTGCTCACTACTTAACGCGGCGTTAGGCAAAGTGAGTTTTTATCAGCTAAATCGAGTTGAAATTGAACGGTAAATTCCATGTTCTCATGGCTGAACTTAAGCAATAAATAATCATCACATATTTGTTGTTTCTTGATCGCGTTGGGTTACTTTTCGCTGTGAATTCATCGGCAAAATAACCTTCGGCATTCAAACGTCCGCCGAGCATGCTACGCTCGTCACTTTTCTTCCAAATCGCTCAATTTGAGTTTTTTGTTTCTTTGCTGATTCAGCATTTTGGTTTATAAATGAATCGGTTAGTTTGTTTCAAGTTTACAAAAAAGCTCGTTCTTTGGTTTTGAAAGTCTCGGTGTCAATTGGTTGGCCTAACAAACGGCTCAAGAGGGATTGCCAACGCGTGGCGGCTTTAGTACAAAATTGAAGTTCAGTGTTTACAGTGTGTTTTTTGAGTTCGGCTATGCGTTGTCAACCCCTTAGCCGGGCGTTAGGTTTAAGTTCAAAGGATTGTTTATGAGCAAGGTATTTGGAGTTATTTCTTTAGCAGTAGTGGTATCATTCTTTTTTTTAGTAAGTGTTGCTGGTGAAAACAGTCGGGCAGACGAGATTATAGGTGAATTATTCATCAAGCTTAAGAATGAAGACTTCACAAGTGAATGCATTAAGATTGTTGCTGGTAACGACCAAGACTTCGATTCACACTGTGATCAAGATATGTTTATTTTCACTGTTAGCTTGCTGAAGAGATTTGATTTACTTAATAGTAGCAATTTTTCCATCAATCTCAAAAAAGAAAATTATTGGTTCCCTTTTATCAATAATCAAGGGATAAGGGTTAGCTTAAATCTGTCGCAAACTGAGAAAAGTAGTTTTTTTAAGCTATCAAATGACCTCGACTATGTAACAGATCTATTTGTGATCAAACGGACAGGTTTTAAGTGGAAGATAGATTCAATTACTATAAATGAACCCGAGCTAGCGAAAATTTTCAACGACACTAGGAAGCAAATCGATTTCAAAAAGTACCTTGTCCAGTTAGATTCTGGCTATCAGCTAAATGAAATAATCATACATGAAGGGGAATTTACTGATATTGATAGGCTATTACTTAAATTCAGTGTAGAAAAACTGCTCAAGTACTTCGAGTCCCAAAAACCTAACAAACGGCTCAAGAGGGATGGACAACGCGTGGCGGCTTTAGTGCAAAATTGAAATTCAGTGTTTACAGTGTGTTTTTAAAGTTCGGCGGTGCGTTGTCAACCCCTTAGCCGGGCGTTATGCATTTTTTTAGGAAAAGAGGAACTATGGTTGTTGAAGTCAGGCGAGCAGAGCCATCAGATGCTAAAGCGATAAAAGGAATTTATGAGTGCCCAAATGCCTATACTGGCACATTACAACTTCCGCTTCCATCCTCAGATATGTGGGAAAAACGTTTCCAGAATATTCCAGAGCACGTTTATGCGTATGTGGCAGTAGTGGACGGTGAAGTAGTAGGTAATTTGGGCTTTGAGCTATGTACCAATCCGAGACGACGTCACGTAGGTACATTCGGTATGGGCGTTAAAGACGATGCTCAAGGTTTAGGTGTTGGTAGTGCTTTACTGAAAACGGTTATCGATTTAGCGGATAACTGGCTGAATTTGAAACGAATCGAATTGACGGTCTATGTGGACAATGAACGAGCGATCAATTTGTACAAGAAGTTCGGTTTTGAAATTGAAAGTGAGTCGAAAGCTTATGCGTTCAGAAATGGTAGCTACGTTGACGTTTACCATATGGCTCGCGTTGTGGCACATGCATAACAAACGCTTCAAGAGGGACAGCCAACGCGTGGTATTTTTACTATGCGTTGGTTTTGGTGATTACGGTGTTATGCGGTAAGTTGGTAGTAGCGTTGTCTGCCCCTTAAGCGGGCGTTATATTCCACAAGCTGATCGGTGAACTTTTTAAGGACAAAGGATGAAATATATTGAAATTCCCAAGTATCTTCATGAGGTCTTTGGTGAAAAGCAATCTTTAATTGAAATTACTTGTACGGCAATATTTGCCTTATTTGGTAGTTTTCTAATTTATTTTCAGTTTTATCGTCCTATAGCCCATGAAAATGGTTGGTTGACAGCGTTAGGTTTCATTCTAATTGCTGATGTGTTGGCTGGATGTATTGCAAATTTTAGCCGAGGCACAAATAAGTTTTACGCAGAAAGGAGCAAGGGACGCTTTCTTTTTATTGCTATACATATTCATATCTTAGCGATAGCGTGGCTTCTTTCTGCACCCTTAGAGTATGCGTTTCTAATCTGGGCCTACACAATAATATCTGCCTTAGTGGTAAATGCTTTAAAGGACAATCGTATCCAACTGTTCATTTCTGCAAATCTAATGTGTAGTGGTTTGTTATTACTTATGTTTTTACCGTTACCCACTTGGTTCTTAATCACCAGCACGTTCTTTTTGATTAAAGTCATGTTTAGTTTCGCCGTGGATCATTATGGCAATCAGGGTTAGATATGTAGCCTATCATGGTTAAGTGAATCGAATATAACAAACGGCTCAAGAGGGATTGCCAACGCGTGGCGGCTTTAGTGCAGAATTGAAGTTCAGCGTTTACAGGGTGTTTTTTGAGTTCGGTGGTGCGTTGTCAACCCCTTAGCCGGGCGTTAGGGCTCAGCAACTTTCAACTAGGTTAGTTAACGATATATGTTAAGAAAACAAATAAAAAAGTGTGTGATCTGTAGGGAGCAAATCCGAAACGATTCTAGTAAATGTAAACATTGTGGTTCATATCAGTCAAAGAGAATGCGAGTTGCAGTGTTTTTATCCCCTATGGTGTCAAGTTGTGTTGCCGTATTAGCTTTACTTGTTTCCCTTTGGCCGCGTATAGACGATGTTCTTTTTGATAAAAAGGCTGATTTAGTCATTGAGGTGTTGACCGTTGAAAATGGGGTTGCGCAACTTTTGGTTCGTAATGAGGGAAACAAGACCGGAGTTCTCAGCGGTTTGGGGGTTGACTTTGTAATGACAAATGAAAAAGCCTGTAAAAGTATGAAAGTTGATTTTGATGACAGTCGTATTGTAAAAGCAGGTGAAGAAAAGATAGTAAAAACTAGGCATAATTCGCACTTACCTTCACTTTCAATGTTTACTCCGCTTACTAAAGTAGAACGAAGTAAGCTCGAATCACTAGACAAAGCCGAACCAACGCTTTTGAACTGGTTTGAAGGGCTACATCTGAAATCGCGAGAGTTCACTACAGTTTGCAACATCTCTATCAGCTCAATATCATCCAATACCAATATTTCGATAGGAAATCATAGTTTCAACTGTAACTATGTTGATGAGGAAGCATAGCCCTAACAAACTGTTTAAGAGTGATTCGCAACGCGTGGCATTTTTACTATGCGTTGGTTTTTGTGTTTAAGGTGGTATGTGGGTGCTTCGGTATTGCGTTGCTCACACCTTAACAGGGCGTTAGTTGCCCACCGACTACAATCAATCGGTAGGGAATTTCTGCTTCTGGTGTAGAACTCGCATTATGCGAATAATTGAACCTTCTACCCAGTACGAAACGATCATTGAGATTTCAGGAATAATGAGTAATCGTCCTCGAATTCCATCCCGTTGAACACCCATCAATGGTTGTTCGAGTAAGTTTTCTACTTTAGCCTCAATAATGTCATCAGTTTTTTCAGCCGCATCAGGGTTAAAGTCATAAAGAAACTCGAAGATCTTCTCACGATCATTTAGCGATTCTTCTTCCCATAAAATCATTGCTGGCCTCGATTACGAATTTTGGCCTTTCGTTCAGCCATTCGTGCTTTAGCTGAATTATGTTCAACAAATGAAGATTTTCCTGAGTCAAACTTCTCAAATGCTAGGTTTATTTGTTCAGTTAACCAAGCGTCATGAGATAATGTCTTTCTTTGTTGCTCAGCCATTTGTTCAGTAAGTTCACGGCAAGCGTCGCTGAGTGTGCGACCTTGGCTCTCAGCCATTTGTTGGGCTAAACGTTTAATTTCGTCATCAACACGAAATTGAATTCTAGTGTCCATGAGTAGCTCCCTAAGTTTGCGTGTGTACAAATGTTAGCACTAGAGTCGAGCAAGGGCAACTAACAAACGGCTCAAGAGGGATTGCCAACGCGTGGCGGCTTTTGTGCAAAATTGAAGCTCAGCGTTTACGGTGTGTTTTTTGAGTCCGGCGGTGCGTTGTCAACCCCTTAGCCGGGCGTTAGGTGTCAATTGATGGAGTGTCAATTCAAGGAGAGAATATGAAGTGTCCGTATTGCGGTGTGAGAGTTAGCTACTTTAAAGTATGGAAAATTAGTCGTTGGAAAAACCATGTCTGTCTAAATTGCGGTGGTGAATCTAGCACAACGACAGGCAATGTTGTCTTGATGGTGGCTTGTGTATTGGTGCCTCTATTTTCGATAGACATGTTGTTTTCGAGCCTGCAACAACCGTTGCACCGAGGCCTGTATCTTGCTCTGGCAATATTATTATCTTACGTAGCCCATAGATATATTGGGAAGCTTCAAGAAAGTAAGCAACAAAACACCTAACAAACGCTTCAAGAGGGACAGCCAACGCGCGGCATTTTTATCATGCGTTAGTTTTTGTGATTCCGGTGTTATGCGGAAGCTTGGTAGTAGCGTTGGTTGCCCCTTAACCGGGCGTTAACTGCTCTACATTTCTCCAAGTCACTGACATTTACTTCGGTAACTTATAATGCAACTTGTTGCTCTTTGTGATCTTTGTTCAGGTTTGTGTTTGTTGAACTGCTTGTTCAGCATAATTTCTTTTAGCATTAGAGCTAATTTGATAGCCCACAGGATGAGGTTTAAATGTCATCGTCATTAATTTCAACTGCTGCTGAGCAGATTTATGGCAGAGTTTCAGGTAAAAGAGATGCTAATCGATTATATAAAGTGTTGGTTCCCGAGCTTCATGAGGCTTTAGAAAGAGGTACAGCTTTAAGCGATCCTCAGGTGATAAGATTAGTTGCGGCAATAAGTGAGTTACCGGCTTCAGGAGCTAGGCAACGTAATTTTATAAATCGTTATATGAAAGATAGAGACTCAATGCTTAGGTTACCTCGTAATCCTGACAGTCTTATGTACGGCTATTGGTGGTGATTAATATGGTCAATAAGTTAATAAAAATTATATATCTCGCAGCAACCTTTCTGATTGTCAATGAATTAACTTCACTTGATGATCCGTTACAATTTATTGATTTAAGCAGCCTATTAATTGTAGCTATACCAACATTATTGGCTGGCGGAATTGGATGGTTAACATCTAAAAGTTCGGCTCTATCTTGTTCTTTTTATACTTCTATATTCAGCGGAGTTCTTGGCTTAATCATGGGCTTAGTTCAAACATTTTCTAATTCAAATGGAGATGCTACAGCCATTCATGTAGGTATCAGTGTCGCTCTTTTACCACTATTCTATGGTGTATCTATAGGTTTATTTTTACTACCATTTTATATTGTTGGTAGAAAATAGACTTTCAAAGCCCGAACAAAGTTGCACATATGCAGTTAACAAACGCTTCAAGAGGGACAGCCAACGCGTAGCATTTTTACTATGCGTTGGTTTTCGTGATTACGGTGTTATGCGGAAGCTTAGTAGTAGCGTTGTCTGCCCCTTAAGCGGGCGTTATGCAACTCAGGTAAATTTAGGGGCTCAATCTTTTGGGATTTCTCCGGCCATTCGTTTTGTGTTGTCGGCAAATGAGCTTTTTACCCTCAGATTCGTGGTTAACTCAAACCGTAAAACAGGCAAGGTTCTTTGCTTGCCTCAATGAGTTTTTGGCGCTGGTTTGTTGTCAATTCAGCGTGCGCAAAGTGTGGAAAGTGCAAGTTTATCGAGCGTTTTGCACTTGCTGAATTTTTCGCCCGTTGAACTTGTCTGTTCCAAAAGCTTGGTTTGTTGCTGAAGGGTGAACTTTGTTTTGGCGACTTATTTATCATGGCTCTGGTTTGGGTTGGTTCTTGAATCACTCAACCATTGCAATTGTGGTTTTTGGTCGTGTAAAGTGGTTTTATCTCATTGAATTTGCATAACAAACGGTTAAAGAGGGACTGCCAACGTGTGGCGGTTTTTGTTCAAATCGGCCTTTGTGATTACGGTTGTTATTTTGAGTTCAGTGTTTTGCGTTGTCAGCCCCTTAACCGGGCGTTAGGGCTCTCGAACACGTTGAACAATAAAGCAAGGATTGAATATGGAAGAAAAACCGAATTATACAGAAGATGCAGTATCTATAGCTATAGCAACAAATTTGGCCGTTTTAAGCTTCCCATTCTCTAGGTTTTCTGTTGTTCCTATTTCTCGAAAGAAAGAACGTTGGCTTGGTGCCGACGCTAGGTTGTTATCAAGTTCAAAGTTCTTGCCTTTCTATATGCAATTTAAAAGACCTTTTGCCCATACAACCCCAAGTAGAGCAAAGATAATTAAGGATCGTGAGTCGTTAGAACCACCGCTTTCAACTTCGCCTAGAACTTTATTTTTTGATCTACAAGACAAGCAACCAAAACACAGAGACTATCAGCATAATGTTCTATTTAGGCTCCATAAAAGATTACGCTCTAGAGGTATTGGCGATGCGGCATATGTATGTCCACTTTTTTTGGATCGTCAGACGTATTTTTATGCATCACATATGTCTGGGATTAAGAGTTGGTTGCGAAACTGGCCAGCTTATCCTTTTAGGAGTAACTTGGTTCAAATTAACAGTAAATCATGTGCACCAATTAGTGAAACTATCCCAGTGCTAGCTGAGCATATATCTATACCTCCACATAAGCTAGTCACCGATGCAAAACATAAATACAGTTTTACCGAGAGTGGGAGTGAAGTTTGCTTCCATTCTTCACCAGAGTCATTGACTGAGGGCGAATACTCCTTTTCTTCTTGGCTGGAAAACATGATTTTAAGTTCTGATTTACAAGGAAATAGCTTGTATTTTGATGATAGTTTAGACTTTCTCAAGGAGTTGGTAAGTGAAGTACTGGGCAATAAAAATAATGTTTTTAAACCTTCGGAGTTTGAATCAGGTGAACAAGCATGGTTTGCTTGGGGGCATTTCCTTAAAGAGCAATATGGTATTTAACAATATGGGATATTGATAAGAAAGCCCTAACAAACGCTTCAAGATGGACAGACAACGCGCGGCATTTTTATTATGCGTTGGTTTTCAGTGGTTAAGGTGCTATGCGGAAAGTTAGTAGTAGCGTTGTCTGCCCCTTAAGCGGGCGTTATGTGCTATCATTCGCGCCTTTCAATTAACGGTGTTTTTTATGAAACTTATTCCTCTTTTAAAGCAGCCACGCATTCACTGACGGCATAGTGTTATTTCAATAATTCTTATTATTTAACATTAGCTTGAGGTTTAGTATGCACAAAAAGCATTGGTCAAAATTTCAGTTACTCCATGAGGTAGTAACTAACCCTAATATTTCTATCAAAGGCACACATAGTTATTACAGTGACTGCTGGGACAATGGATTTGAGGAATCTGTTGTTCGGTATCTTCATGGTGATGAAGTGAGTCGTGAATGGGAACCTAGGTGGGAAATCGATAAACTCCATATTGGTGATTACGTTTGCATCGGCGCAGAGGCAGTTATCTTAATGGGTGGTAATCATACCCATAGGGTGGATTGGTTCTGTTTATATCCATTTATGGACTACATTGATGAAGCGTATAGAGGCAAAGGTGATACCTTTATCCATGATGGTGCATGGCTTGGGATGAGGTCAATGGTTATGCCTGGTGTGACAATCGGAGAAGGAGCCATAGTTGCTGCAAATAGCGTGGTAACTAAAGATGTTGCCCCTTATAGTGTTGTTGGTGGCACGCCTGCCAAATTAGTCAAATATCGCTTTGACGAATCGGTAATTGCCGAACTGTTGAAAATGCAAATCTATGGTTGGCCCACAGAGAAGTTTGAAGCCTTAAAGCGATATCTATGTGCATCAGACATTCAACAACTAAAGAGCGCAGCAGCAGCTTACGATGTTGAAAAATAGCACATAACAAACGCTTCAAGAGGGACAGCCAACGCGCGGCATTTTTACTATGCGTTGGTTTTTTTGGTTACGGTGTTATGCGGAAGCTTGGTAATGGCGTTGGCTGCCCCTTAACCGGGCGTTAAGCCTCATAATGAGAATAGGAGTACTTTGTGAAAGAAATTAATGATAATGAACTAAAGCTCTTAAAATATCTCATTGAAATCTGCCAGCGAGGTAAAGTTATTGCCGGTGATCCTCGCACTTACGTTTCATACGGGGAAGTACTAGAAAAAATGGGCTTTCCTAATGACGGTAGAACTGTTGGAGACAGCTTAAATAAACATGCAATGGGAGGGCTAGCTCATTGGCTAGCAAAGGAGGACTTACCAGCAATTACAGGTTTAATTATTTACAGTTTGAAGAGTACACAAAGACCTGGTATGCCAGCGGAGACATATTTTACTTTTCATGGGCGTGAAGACATGGATTTTGCTTGGCATAAGCAACAAATACAAATAGCTTGCGATTGTAATTGGGTTGATGAGTTGAATCGAAGAAATATTGATATTGACAATGAATTTTCTTATGCAGATGAAATTACTGAACCTACATCAGTCGTCGAAGGAAGCAAAAAAACTATAACTGTCAATGCATACGAGCGTTCAACATTTGCAAGAAATGAATGTATTAGACTTAAAGGCGATAGTTGTATTGTATGTGGATTTAACTTTGGAAAATTCTATGGGGAAAAAGCTGAAGGGTTTATTCACGTTCATCATTTGGTGCCACTTCATGAAATAAATGAAGAGTATGAGGTTGATCCAGAGAAGCATTTAGTTCCTGTATGTCCTAATTGTCATGCAATGTTGCACCGGAAAGACGCTCCTTCGATTGAAAAATTAAGAGATGAAATTAACTTTCAAACTATCTTAAATCGGGGGAAATAAGGCTTAACAAACAATTTAAGAGTGATTCGGCACGCGTGGCATTTTTACTATGCGTTGGTTTTAGTGATTTAGGTGGTATGCGGGAGCATTGGTATTGCGTGCCTCACACCTTAATTGGGCGTTGTGCAACTCAGGTAAATTTAGGGTTTCAATCTTTTAGGATTTCTCCGGCCATTCGTTTGGTATTGTCGGCAAATGAGCTTTTTTACCCTCAAATTCGTGGTTAACTTAAACCGTAAAACAGGCAAAGTTCTTTATTTGCCTCAATCAGTTTTAGCTTTGGCTTGTTGTCAATTTAGCGTGCGCAAAGTGTGGAAAGGGCAAGTTATTCGATCATTTCGCATTTGTTGAAAGTCTTGCCGGTTGAGTTTGTCTGGTTCAAAAGCTTGGGTTGTTGTTGAAAGGTGGGCTTTGTTTTGGCGGCTTATTTATCACGGCTCTTGCTTGGGCTGGTTCTTGAATCACTCAACCATTGCAATCGTGGCTTTTGATCGAGTAAAGTCAGTTTATCTTATTGAATTTGCATAACAAACGGCTCAAGAGGGATTGTCAACGCGTGGCGGCTTTAGTACAAAATTAAAGTTCAGTGTTTACGGTGTGTTTTTTGAGTTCGGTGGTGCGTTGTCAACCCCTTAGCCGGGCGTTATATGCCAGTAATCAGAAAGTCGATAGCAGCAATAATCTCATTTCTAAAAGTGCTCAACTCATTCACAGGATCACGCAGGATTTTAGTTGGAACACTCGCCATTTGATGAGTTAGGATTATGAAGTCGCCTTCATCAATGTGGATCACTGGGCACAGGTGGGTAGGGGCTTTCTTCTCTAACATTTCAACCGGTGTTAATGGAATCACCAGTCGGGTATTCAGCGTATCAAGCATTTCACTTTGAACATCAACAAAGTATGGGTAAGCGGTAGCAGTGCTTTTATCGTTATTTTGGTATAGTGAAAATTGTGACATTAGAATACTCGGTAAGAATCGGAAAACAGGCCGTGATTTTCTGTTAGTTCATTGCAAGCGCTAATAGCATCTGCATTTTGCTCTAACCACTCAGTTTTACGGCGTTGTTTAACTTCTTTTTCAAGAGCTTTTTCCATTGTTGCAGAGAGGTTTATGTTTAATCGCTTAGCTTCAGCGAGTAGTTCGCTGTTTAAGCTTAAGTTTGCAGCCTTTTTGGGTGCTTGCGTACTATATGAGTTTCTCATGATAATTACCTATGCGTATTTTTAGTGCGCATTAAGTATAGGTGCACGAAAGGCATATAACAAACAATTTAAGAGTGATTCCCCACGCTTGGCATTTTTGGTTTGGGTTTAGTTTAGTGTTTACGGCGTCCAAGTTGAGTGCAGTGGTAGCGTGGCTCACCCCTTAATTGGGCGTTATAAGCTAAAGAGGAATTATGACCAAGATCTATTTCGTGTGTGGGTTTATTGGTTCTGGTAAAACGACCTATTCCAAAGAGCTTGCAGATAAACATGGCGCTTTTCGTTTCTCCATTGATGAATGGATATATGGCGAGCATATGGAGCGTGAAGTCTTTGATAGTCGTTTGGCTACACTTCAAGAGTTGTTTAAAGATTCTGCTCTTCAACTCTTTTCTCTCGGTGTACCAGTTATTTTCGACTTTGGCTTTTGGCGAAGAGCAGACCGAGATGCTTTTACTGATTGGGCATCGAAAGTGGGTGTTGATAGTGAAGTTCATTATCTCGATGTTTCATTTGAAACTTGCAAACAGAGGGCGTTTGATCGCAATTCAGATTTAAGTGGCAAGTCGTACGAAATGACACCTGAAATGTTAGCGTTGTTCTGGTCTTGGTTTGAAATCCCAGCTTCAAATGAAAATGTTGTTTGGGTGCATAGGGATACTCAACCACGCTTATAACAAACGGTTCAAGAGGGACTGCCAACGCGTGGCGGTTTTTGTCCAAATCGGCATGTGTGATTACGGTGGTTATTTTAGGTTCAGTGGTTTGCGTTGTCAGCCCCTTAACCGGGCGTTATGCAACTCAGGTAAATTTAGGGGCTCAATCTTTTGGGATTTCTCCGGCCATTCGTTTTGTGTTGCCGGCAAATGAGCACTTTTACCCTCAGATTCGTGGTTCACTCAAACCCTAAAACAGGCAAGGTTCTTTGTTTGCCTCAATCAGTTTTAGCGCTGGCGTGTTGTGAATCTTGCGGGCGCAAAGTGTGGAAAGGGCAAGTTTATCGAGCGTTTTACAGTTGCTGAAAGTCTTGCTTGTTGAGTTTGTCTCATTCAAAAGCTTGGTTTGTTGTTGAACAGTGGACTTTGTTTTGGTGGCTTATTTATCTCGGCTCCTACTTGGGTTGGTTCTTGAATCACTCAACCATTGCAATTGTGGCTTTTGGTCGTGTAAAGTCAGTTTATCTCATTGAATTTGCATAACAAACGGCTCAAGAGGGATTGCCAACGCGTGGCGGTTTTAGTGCAAAATTGCAGTTCAGTGTTTACTGTGTGTTTTTTGAGTCTGGCGGTGCGTTGTCAACCCCTTAGCCGGGCGTTAGGCAAAGTGAGTTTTTATCGGCTAAATCGAGTTGAAATTGAACGGTAAATTCCATGTTCTCACGCCTGGACTTAAGCAATAAATCGTCATCACATATTTGTTGTTTCTTGATCGCGTTGGGTTGTTTAGCGTTGTGAATTCAGCGGCAAAATAACCTTCAGCATCCAAACGTCCGCCGAGAATGCTACGCTCGTCACTTTTCTTCCAAATCGCTCAATTTGAGTTTTCTTGTTTCTTTGCTGATTTAGGGTTTTGGTTTATAAATGAATCGGTTATTTGGTTTTAACAGTGTTGGTGCCAATTGGTTGGCCTAACAAACGGCTCAAGAGGGATTGCCAACGCATGGCGACTTTGGTGCAAAATTGAAGTTCAGTGTTTAAAGTATGTTTTTTGAGTTCTGCGGTGCGTTGTCAACCCCTTAGCCGGGCGTTATGATTCACCCGGATTCAGTAAAACATCTTGATATCTCGGTAAAAATTTTCATGCGCGCCTAGGGCGATGAGTTCAAGAGTTACCGTCCCATCTTGATAGCTATAGCCAAGAAGAGTGAGTTGCTTAACCATTTTGAATTTATAAACACGGAGAAAGGACAAATCTCCTTTTTTCTGCTCGCCTAAAAGCGGATCTTCGATAAGTGCTTTGACCGCATTGTCCAGATCCACTTTCTGATTTTGGTGGAGTTTTTTAACGGTTTTCTTGAATGATGGCGTTTGAAGAACCTGTGTAATATTAGCCAAAGTTGTATGCCTCAAGTTTTCCGGCTTCTTTTTCAGCTTTAGCTATAATTGCTTGTCGAACAAATTCATAAGGTAAATCTGGGTTATCTTCCATCATTTCCCCAATTTTAGCCCAGTGTTCAATTTGTTTTGGTGTAGTGCGATTCAATGCTTTGGCCATGATAGCGGCTTTATCTACGAGATCTTGATCAAGGCGTATGCTAGCGGTAGACATAATGTGCTCCTTCATTTAAAGTTTTAATAATTGTAGCGTGGCGCTACGAAGGTAGCAAGATGAATCATAACAAACGGCTCAAGAGGGATTGCCAACGCGTGGCGGCTTTAGTGCAAAATTGAAGTTCAGTGTTTAAGGTGTGTTTTTTTAGTTCGGCAGTGCGTTGTCAACCCTTTAGCCGGGCGTTAGGTGCTCACGAATAAACTATACCGCTCAAAAGGCTTCTGATCGGTATTTTGTTTTTAACAGAGCTTTAGCGCTGGTTTTGCTACTTTCCACCAGTTTTTAGTAGTTTTATTGCTCGTATTACCTTTTCAAAGGTAACTAAAGCTAACAAAAATAGTTCGGTATATTCACGCATTTGGCTTCTCCTTCTTTGGCTTTGGTTCGATATTATGAACTAAGCCTTTATTTGTTAAATTGACATAAATTTATTTAAAATCAACGGGTTATGATTTTCGCCTGGCGTTTGCTGGTAAATTGCTGGATTACTTGGCAAATTTGCTGGCATTTACTGGCTTAAAAAAATAAATTATTTTAAAACTAATGAAAATCAGGCTTTGGTGGGGATTTTGGGCGGTGATGTCAAAAACGCACCTAACAAACAATTTAAGAGGGATTCCCAACGCCTGGCATTTTTGCATCTACTTCAATTTTAGTGGTTACGGTACAATGCTTTAGGTTGGGTGGTAGCGTTGCTCACCCCTTAATTGGGCGTTATGCATTTTTTAGGAGAAGAGGAACTATGGTTGTTGAAGTCAGGCGAGCAGAGCCATCAGATGCTAAAGCGATAAAAGGAATTTATGAGTGCCCAAATGCGTACACTGGCACATTACAAATTCCGCTTCCATCCTCCGATATGTGGGAAAAACGTTTCCAGACTATTCCAGATCATGTTTATGCATATGTGGCACTAGTGGACGGTGAAGTAGTAGGTAATTTGGGCTTTGAGCTATGTACCAATCCGAGACGACGTCACGTAGGTACATTCGGTATGGGCGTTAAAGACGATGCTCAAGGTTTAGGTGTTGGTAGTGCTTTACTGAAAACGGTTATCGATTTAGCGGATAACTGGCTGAATTTGAAACGAATCGAATTGACGGTCTATGTGGACAACGAACGAGCGATCAATTTGTACAAGAAGTTCGGTTTTGAAATTGAAGGTGAGTCGAAAGCTTATGCGTTCAGAAATGGTAGCTACGTTGACGTTTACCATATGGCTCGCGTTTTGGCACATGCATAACAAACGCTTCAAGAGGGACTTCCAACGCGTGGCATTTTTACTGTGCGTTGGTTTTTGTGGTTACGGTATTATGCGGAAACTTGGTAGCAGCGTTGTCAGCCCCTTAAGCGGGCGTTATGAGCAGCATTAAAATTTAGAACTGAGTTATATATGACAGAAAGAGAAAAAATGCTCTCTGGTGAGTATTACGATCCGAGTGACGCTGAGCTCGTCAAGTTGCGTCTTGAGGCTCGTTTACTCACAGAGAAGCTAAATCAAACTAGTGTAAGTTGCCCAGATAAAAGAACAGAGATAGTCAAATCCTTGTTGGGTTCTACAGGAAATAGCATTCACATTGAATCGACTTTCAACTGCGATTACGGGCTGAATATACACGTTGGTGAGAATTTCTATGCCAATTTTGGCTGTGTCATTTTGGACGTAGCGGAAGTTCGTATTGGTGAAAACTGTTTTATAGCACCACAGGTCGGAATCTATACGGCAACTCATCCAATCGATCCGATTCAGAGAAATAGTGGGTTAGAGTTTGCAAAGCCAATCAGAATAGGTAACAACTGTTGGATTGGTGGTCATGCAACGATCAACCCTGGAGTGACGTTAGGTGACAATGTTGTTGTTGCCTCGGGAGCCGTTGTGACAAAAAGCTTTGGTAGCGATGTTGTCATTGGTGGCAACCCAGCACGAGTGTTAAAAGCAATCGAGTAACCTTTAGCTAGCTGCTCATAACAAACGCTTCAAGAGGGACAGCCAACGCGTGGCATTTTTACTATGCGTTGGTTTTTGTGGTTACGGTGTTATGCGGAAAGTTGGTAGTAGCGTTGGCTGCCCCTTAAGCGGGCGTTATGCGCCAAAGATTGGATTTACATCCATACTCTTATGCAAGATTCTTATGATCTGGATGTTTTGGCTACCAATTTGTTGATAAAAAATAACATGGCTTCCTTGTGGGAATTTTCGGTAGCCATCTCTGATTTCATCACAAGTTTTACCGATATCAGGATTTTCAGCGAGTAGCCAAAATGATTCATCGAATTGTTTGAGATAAATATTTCGTTGCTCGCGGCCCCACCTGCGAGAGGTAAATAAGGCAATATCTTTTAAATCGGATTTTGCCTTGTTGGTTAGTTGGAATGGTTTCATTTTCTTTCTTCGCTATCTAGTTCACTGATAAACGAATCGAGGTCATAATCAGCCATACCACTTTCTTCACCTTCAACGAGCAGTTGTCGTAAAGTGTTCATTTTCGTTTCTTGTGTTTCGAGTAAACGTAGAGCGGAACGAATTACTTCACTTGCTGAGCCATAGCGTCCACTTTGGATTTGGCTACTAATGAAACCATCAAAGTGGTCGCCGAGAGTGATGCTAGTATTTTTAGCCATTGTAATCTCCTAATACCAAATAGTACCTAATTATGGTATTAACTTGAGGTAATCGCAAGTGGCGCATAACAAACTGTTTAAGAGTGATTCGCAACGCGTGGCATTTTTACTATGCGTTGTGTTTGGTGTTTAAGGCGGTATGCGGAAAGTGAGTAGTAGCGTTGGCTGCTCCTTAAGCGGGCGTTATGAGGCATATGGATATTCAGCTAATACAAATAGAAAGTGATGAATTTGAAAGTCTGTTTTCTATTGTGAAACAGGGACTTTATTCGCATGTTGATGCCGTCTTTGGTTGGTGTGATGAGTTTCAGGTCAATCGTTTACAAAGTGACTATGAGCCGCATTGGTTTCACTGGGTTTACCTGCATGAGACGCGAGTTGGAATGCTATGCTTCAAGCCTTACGATAATGCAATTCATGTACATTTACTCATTGTGTTCCCAGAATTTCAAAATCAAAAATTGGGTGAAAGCGTCATGAATATGATTCACAAAATAGCGCGAGATCAAGGGCGTAGTCACGTAACCTTATCAAGCTTCACTAGAAATGAGTCAGCGGTAAGGTTTTACAAATCTCTCGGCTATAAGGTGACTGAATGCGATGAAAATTTCCTTTCTTTGTCGCTTCAAGTTGCCTCATAACAATCAATTTAAGAGGGATTCTCAACGCTTGGCATTTTTGCGTCTACTTCAAATTTAGTGTTTATGGCACAATGCGTTAGGTTGGGTGGTAGCGTTGCTCACCCCTTAATTGGGCGTTATATGTCATCTAGTTCTGCGTTCTATACCGCATATGAAATAGCATCTTTACCATGTTGAGCGGTCGGCTTGTATTGTCTACAATAGCGCACTTTTTTACATATTTTAGGTTATGAATATGAACGACACTACAGCTAAACCCGCTTTGCCGGATCACCTTGCTGGTAATCCTCGCAGTCCACACTATGTGGGCGTTAGCTGAGGTTAAGAAAAGCCATAAAATGAAGCGCTTATTTTTCTTAGTCTGAGGCTCTAGCTTTACACCTGAAAGTCAGCACTTTTCCATGTATCTCGCCAGTGGCACTGTTCGTGAAGTGTTTGAACTAACCGAAGCCTTCTTACGGGAAGTGGTGTGTTTGTTTATTTCTTTGGTGTGGCTTCTTTGGTTTTGAGGCTCTTTCGCGCTTAAATGGATTTTGCGCACTTGGTTGCTGGCTTCTTCGAAAGAATTCTTTGTAAATTTAAGTCTTAGAGGCTCGTCAGTTTTCCTGTTATTTCTTCTTTGCCAAGTGCTTTTCGTGGATTAGGTTTTAGTTTCTCAGTTGTCCGTTTTACTTTGTCGCTTGAAAGCAATAATGTGTTTTGAATTAGGCCGTTGGGTAGTAAATCTCCAGCTAAAGTGCAGCAGCTAACAAGCGGCTCAAGAGGGATTGCCAACGCGTGGCGACTTTAGTGCAAAATTGAAGTTCAGTGTTTATAGTGTGTTTTTTGAGTCTGGCAGTGCGTTGTCAACCCCTTAGCCGGGCGTTAGTTTACCAATCAAGATTGCACCCTAACTCAATACGCTAGGGTGTGATAATTATCGCAGATGGTTTTGTGGCAATTGAGATTGTCCAAGGACTGCAACGACCAAAATAAAGCTGTCTTCC
>NZ_CAWPJH010000001.1:0-153493 GCF_963888445.1 Vibrio sp. B1-2 | reverse complement strand
ATTTGAATGTCGAAAAACCTTAAGCTCAATACATAACTAGGCTACGTACTGAGCTTAAGGTTTTGGTGTGGGCCACTCACCCCAAGGACATGAAACACGAGTGAGCGACCCAAAAACTAAGCGTGATTACGCTTCAACAGGCTTGCGCCAGTCGTCAGAGCCTGAAGTACCCGCATTCACGTGATCCCACAGGATTTTACGGTAAGACATAGAAACCGTAACGTTTTGTGTGAAGTCGCCGTTCGCTGGATCTTGGCAGTGTGGCATTTCACAGTGAATGTCCACGATAGACGCGCTTTCGAGTGTAGTAGTGAAGAAGTTCTCTTGCTTACCTTCGATAGAAGTGCGGTACCATTTTAGCTCAACCGATTTCATCTTCTCGCCAGACGCCAGTGCGTTATAAAGAAGAGGAACCGCTTTGTTTAGCGCTACGGTGAATTTAAATGGTTTGTGAACACGTTGACCAGAAGGCTGACCTGATTGTGGATCAGTCGGTACAGTTACAACGTGGTCAAATTGTTGAACCAACATTTGGTCTTCATGACCTTCAACGAACGCATCACCGATTGAATCAGTAGACAGAGCACCAGCAGTGATCAGGCCCTGAGTTTCGCCTTCGATAGAGATATAACATGGAGTTGGCATTGCAAATTCCTTACTTTAAATGATGAATGGTATGAAACAAGTTCACTCGTCATAGAGCAAAGTCAGTGCCAACTCTATTACCATTTAAAATCAAACACTTATATTGTATGTGTTTTTGATTGAGCAAAAACCTGCCCAGCACGAGCAAGATATTGCTTCGATGGGTAAAAACTTACCCTCATTCTGAGACAGCCAGATGTAAAAATCCCGATTCACACTGTAAATCGGGATTTTGATGTTGAGACTTCACAAGGAACCATTCAACTCATTAAATTGCAATGGGGTTGACAACTATACCCTTGTCTCTAGCTTATAGTAGAGAGTTGCCAGTGGCGGTACACAGACCAAAATAGATTGGTCTAAACCCTCACTCTCAACGTTTTCCGTCAGTACACGGTTTTTGACTTCAAAACCGCTACCGCCATAGTGTCTATCATCTGTATTAAGCAGTAATTGATACTCACCTTTGACAGGCATACCTAAACGAAAAGCTTGGTGAGGAACAGGGGTAAAATTGGTGATAATTAAAATACGTTCACCAAAGTCACTCATGCGCTCATGCGCAAGAATGCTCGCATCGGCCGCATCTTGTAAGCGCCACTCAAAGCCACGAGGCTCACTGTCTAACTCAAAAAGTGCAGGCTCGGCTTGATACATCTTATTGAGATCTCGCGTTAAATTCTGCACTCCTTGATGGCGTTCAAACTGCAATAAGAACCACTGAAGTTGGTCATCATGATTCCATTCTGCCGTTTGACCAAATTCAGTGCCCATGAAGTTGAGTTTTTTACCCGGCTGGCCATACATATAGCCCATATAAGCACGCAAGTTTGCCGTTTGTTGCCACTCATCGCCGGGCATTTTGTTGTGGATCGAACCTTTTCCATACACCACTTCATCGTGTGATAGCGACAACACATAGTTTTCACTGTGTGCATAGACTAACGGGAAGGTGATGACGTTGTGATGGTATTTACGATGGACGGGATCTTCTTTTATATAAGCCAAACTGTCATGCATCCAGCCCATATTCCATTTGAAACCAAAGCCTAAGCCGCCCATAAAGGTTGGCGCTGAAACGCCGGGAAAAGCTGTTGATTCTTCAGCAATGGTCATAGCATTCGGGAAGTGTTTGTACACTTCTTCGTTCATCCACTTTAAGGTGGCAATCGCATCGTAATTTTCTCTGCCGCCATCCACATTTGGGATCCATTGATCATGGCTGCGTGAGTAGTCGAGATAGAGCATCGAAGCAACGGCGTCTACTCGAATGCCATCGATATGGAACTGTTCAAACCAATATAACGCATTCGAGACTAAGAAACGGCGCACATGTTCGCGGCCAAGGTCGTAAATATACGAACTCCAATCTTGATGCCAACCACGGCGCGGATCAGGGTCATGGAACAAAGGGGTGCCATCAAAATTGGCTAAGCCATGACTATCGGCAGGAAAATGTGCGGGAACCCAATCGAGCACCACACCAAGGCCAGCTTGGTGGCACTGATCCACGAAATATTTAAAATCATCGGGCGTACCGAAACGGCTCGTTGGCGCAAATAAGCCAACAGGTTGATAGCCCCAAGAACCATAGAATGGATGCTCAGAAACGGGCATAAGCTCTACATGGGTATAGCCTAAATCCACCAAATAAGGCACCAGTTGATCAGCCAGCTCACGATAATTTAGAAATTCCCCCGCCGAATTACGACGCCAAGAGCCCACGTGCAACTCATAGAAAGAGAGCGCTTGCTTGCGCTTTTCGGTGATGGGGCGAGCTTGCCACGTACGGTCTTGCCATTCATAGCGACGATGATCGTATGTTACCGAGGCAAATGAAGGGTACTGCTCGGCGTAGTAACCCCAAGGATCGGCTTTGTGCGGTAACCCTTCACCATGAGGCCCTTTCAATTCAAATTTGTATTGCGTACCTTCGGGTAAGTTGGGCATGAAAATCCCCCAAATACCGTAATCAAGGCGCTGCATTGGATTACGACGTCCATCCCATTGGTTAAATGCGCCAATCAAACTGCACGCTTTGGCATGCGGTGCGTAGACTAAAAAACGGATACCTGAGATTTGTTTACCACCACGTTCCATGGTCACGAACTGCGAACCCATGTGGTGATACATCGATTTCGGCGTATGTAAATCATCATATTCAGCGTATAAACCATGGTACTGATATGGGTCATCGATGAGCTGTTCGACACCTGCCCAATCGACCGCCAATTGGTAGTTGGTAAAACGTAAATCAATATTTGATTTTAGGATGAAACCCGACTCATCTTCACGCTCAAGCAGAATGCGGGGTTGATTTTCCACCACCAGCTCAACTTTTTCGGCACCCGGCATCCAAACGCGTAGCGCACCTTGATCGGGTGCAAGGTAAGGGCCTAAAAATGAGAATGGATCTGTAAATGATGCATGGGAAAGTTGGCTATATGCCTGCTTTAGCTTTGAAAGCTTTTTTGTTTTCATATCCCTACTCCTAACCTAACTTTCTTTAAACGTATAAAAATGCCCGCTAAAATGGCGGGCATACTAGCGAGGTTCAGTGTACCGAACTCTGCTGTTACATTGAGTGACCTAGACTAAAATTCTTCATGCCATGATTAAGAAAGATAACACTAAGCCACATCAAGGTTTATTCAGTAAGTGATTATTTACTTACACTCGCTCGCACTTCCGTTAAACGTGCAGCAATGCGATTGACATTATCACGCGCAAATACTTCATCCAAATTCATTGAAAGTTTACGACGCCAGTTAGGGTACTCATTAACGGTGCCCGGAATATTAACGGGTTTATCCATTTCCAACCAATCTTCTAACTGAATACTTAACAAGGTCGATGCGCCAGATGCAACGTGCAATTGCAGCGCCTCACTTAAATACGAATCCATTGGAACAAGGCTTGCATCGCGCCCCACACCCTCAGGCAAATAACCATGCCATGCCACCGAATCCAAAATGCCTTGTTTACATTTCAAACGGTCCTCAAACAAGGCTTCGAGCTGGGCTTGATCGGGGTACAAACCAATTTCGCTCCCCATTTTGAGATCATCGCAATGCCAGAAACCACGCAACGTTGGCATATCATGTGTGCACAGTGCCGACATCGACTGAGCGGCGTAATGTTTCGGTGAGATAAAGCCGCCATCTTCTGCGGTTTCAAAGAAGAACACTTTATAAGAGTGAACACCCGTGTCGGCTAAAATATCGACGATTTCATCAGGTACTGTACCCAAATCTTCGCCAATCACGCTACATTGATGGCGGTGAGATTCCAACGCTAAAATCGCGAGCATATCTTGTACTGGGTAGTAGATGTAAGCACCCTTAGTGGCATTTTCACCTTTTGGTACCCACCACAAGCGCAGTAAACCAAGTACATGGTCAATGCGTAGCGCACCACAATGTTTCATATTGGCGCGCAGTAGCTTGATATAAGCATCGTAAGCGGTTGCTTGTAATACTTGTGGATTAAGCGGTGGTAAGCCCCAATTTTGACCCAGTGGTCCAAGAATATCGGGCGGTGCGCCAATGCTGGCGTCTAAAATCAAGTTACCGGCATCAGCCCAAGTTTCAGAGCCAGAATCAGCCACACCCACCGCAAGGTCGCGGTATAAGCCGACCGCCATGCCTTTTTCTTCCGCGAGTGCTTGGGCTTCATTAATTTGGCCATCAGCAATCCACTGCAAGTACATGTATAGGTGAACTTTATCTTGATTGTCTTCGATAAATTTCTGTACTGCGCTGTTTTCAAACCGACGATATTTTTCAGGGAAAACTGGCCAGCCCCATACATTCGGATCTTGGGCATGTAAATCGACATGCAGCGCATCGAATGCCGCTTGGTGCACTAAGCTCTCACCACCTTCTTCAACGAAATTCAAAAAGGCTTGTGCGCGATCGCTATTTTTATCTAAATGGCGTTTTTTAAATTCGGTGAACAGGAGTGGCAAGACACTCATTTTTAATGTTGCAACTTCGGTATAGTTTACCCAATGCGCTTCACGTACTTTCTGAAGACGTTGCTGAAACTCCGCACTGCCTACTTTTTGCTGCGCATCCGCACTCAAAGCAAATTCAGGCACTGAACTCACGTCAATGTATAAAATATTAAGCCAACGGCGTGACGATGGGCTGTAAGGACTCGCCCCTTCAGGGTTTGCAGGAAAGAGAGAATGAATCGGGTTAAGGCCGACAAAATCGCCGCCACGAGAGGCAATATCCGCCACTAACTGTTTTAAGTCTCCAAAATCACCAATACCCCAGTTGTGCTGAGTACGCAGCGTGTAAAGCTGCACACTCGGGCCCCACAATTTTTTACCTTCAGTAATAGGTGCTTGTTTGTAACAGGCTTTTGGCGTCACTATCAGCGTGAGCTCATACGGTGTTTTACGGCGTTTCCGTGTCACCAACAGTTTGTGATATCCCCATGCCAAATCGCTTGGCAATGCAAACACTAAAGGGCCACCCTCAGCGCGTTCATCACGAACGACTTGCGATTGAAGATAGCCTTCAAGTACCTCTCCTTGCTCGGTTTCTAAGCGCCAGTTAAATTCGCTTTCACGTGCGCTGGCACCTAGATAAAGTGGCACTTCCACCGCTTCACCTTCACGAATAACGAGAACAGGATCTAATACATCTTTCTTGTGTTTCTTTTCTGCTGATTTCAGCAGCGTTTCATCATTGGTTGTGTCATAGCCCAAAGACGCCAATAAGCGGATAATGGTTTCATCTTCCATTTTCGCTTCGTCGCCCCACGCGCTTATGTAGCTGTCGGCAATGTTCGCCATCGCCGCTACTTGTTTTAATGCGTTTAGTTGTTTCATCGCTTTCTCCGAAGGGACTTCTTTCCCCTTCAAATGGGTAGGGTTTTATTATAATGAGTCATCATAGAGCCAAGGCTCTAAGGCCTTGGCTTACTTGAAAATTAACGTTTAACGGTTTCTAATTTCCAGATGTTGTTAACGTAGTCACGGATACTGCGGTCAGAGCTGAACTTACCCACCAACGCGGTGTTAAGAATCGCTTTCTTCGCCCAGCCAGCCTGGTCACGGTACTGCTTGTCCATCGCCTGATGCGCTTGTACATACGAAGCGAAGTCAGCCAGCACTAGGTATGGATCACCACCATCAAGCAAGCTATCGAACGTGGCTTTCAATTTACCCGGAGCGCCTGGGGTAAATTCTTCACCCACCAACAAATCCAGTGAAGCCTTAAGCAGCGGATCCGCATTGTAGTAATCATATGGGTTATAACCACTGGCTTTTAACGCTTCGACTCCGTCCACTTCCAAACCGAAGATGTAGATGTTGTCATCACCCACTTCCTCACGAATTTCCACGTTTGCACCATCCATCGTACCTATGGTTAAAGCACCATTTAGCGCCATTTTCATGTTACCAGTACCGGATGCTTCTTTACCTGCGGTAGAAATTTGCTCGGATACATCGGCAGCAGGAATGATGATTTCAGCTATGCTCACGCGGTAATCAGGAATGAAAACTACTTTTAGCTTGTTACCAATGCGCGGATCGTTATTCACTTTTTCCGCAATTTTATTGATGGCGTAGATGATCTCTTTAGCTAGGTGGTAACCCGGTGCCGCTTTAGCCGCGAAGAACACCACGCGCGGCGTCATATCGAACGTTGGGTCATTCACTAAACGATGATACAAAGAGAGAATATGTAACATATTCAAATGCTGACGTTTGTATTCATGCAAGCGTTTGATCTGCACATCAAAGATGGCATTGGTATCAAGCTCAATACCCATGTTCTCTGATACCCAATCAGCCAGACGCTGCTTGTTGTGTTTCTTAACCGCCATAAACTCTTTTTGGAATTTCGCATCGTCAGCGTATTGCGCAATCGCTTCTAGCTGGTCAAGGTGCGCTGGCCACTCAGTGCCAATTTTTTCCGAAATAAGCGCCGACAAACCTGGGTTACAAAATTTCAACCAGCGACGCGGCGTAATGCCGTTTGTTACGTTGTGCAAACGTGTTGGGTAAAGCTCGTGGAATTCTGGGAAAAGATCGCGTTTTACCAACTCCGAGTGCAGCGCTGCCACACCGTTCACAGCGTAAGAGCCAACCACACAAAGGTTTGCCATACGCACTACACGGTGGAAACCATCTTGAATGATGGAGAGTTTTTGCTGTTTCGACACATCACCCGGCCACTTGGCTCGTACTTCTTGCAGGAAGCGGTGGTTGATTTCGTAAATGATTTCCATATGGCGAGGAAGCAAACGCTGGATCAACGACTCGCTCCACGTTTCGAGTGCTTCAGGCAGTAGCGTATGGTTGGTATAGGCGAACGTTTTTGAGCTGATCGCCCATGCTTCATCCCAGCCCATGCCTTTCTCATCAATCAAGATACGCATCAATTCAGGAATGGAAATCGTTGGGTGAGTATCGTTTAGCTGAACGGTTTGATATTTAGGAAGATCAGCAATGTCATGACCCGCCGCCGCATGACGACGCAAAATGTCACGCATTGACGCCGCGCTATGGAAATATTGCTGCATCAAACGCAGTGTCTTGCCTTTTTCGTGGTTATCGTTTGGATAAAGTACTTTGGTAATGTTGCCTGCATCAATCAAGGCATGCTGTGCTTCAAAGTAGTTACCGTTGTTGAAATCAGCCAGTGAGAAAGGCGCAATTGCGCGACATTCCCATAAACGAAGTGGGTAAACCGTGTCGCTTTCATAGCCGACGATCGGTAAATCCCAAGGCATTGCTTGGACAAACATACTCGGAATCCAACGGCGTTTTTCCACGCCATTGTCATTGATAACGTCAACATGGCCGTAAAAACCAATCTCTTGTGCTAGGTGTGGTCGTGCCACTTCCCACGGGTAGCCTTCAATACAACGCCACTCATCAGGAGCTTCTTGTTGGTGGCCCTCACTAAAAGATTGCTTAAACAAACCATATTCATAATGTAAACCATAACCTACGGTTGGGTACTCTTGCGCAGCGCACGAATCCATGAAACATGCCGCAAGTCGCCCTAAACCACCATTACCTAAGGATGGGTCACGTTCTTCTTCTAATAAATCCGTTAGGTTCTGACCTAAATCAGCCATCGCTTCCGTGATTTGCTCATACAGGCCCATGCTGATGAGGTTGTTGCCCGTTAAACGGCCAATCAAGAACTCAAGTGATAAGTAGTTCAGACCCTTAGCGTTAACAATGCGCTCGTCTTGCTCAGTTTCGAGTAGATCAAACATCGTTAATTCAGCCAGTGCGCGCCCCATTGCGAGATACCATGAACGGCTATCTGCATTTTCAATGGTGGTAGCGTAGGTGGCAGTCAGGTGTTTCTTTACGTTGTCTTGGAACGAAGCTTTATCAAACTTCTTCTGTTGCGTAGGTTTCATTAGCGAAATCTCACTTAGTCGTTTTAATTCATCTTCAGCATATCGTGCATCAGCTACGCAAGGTCGGCATCCTCCTAAAAATGACCTCGTTTAGGAGGAGGGCTCAGGGCGTAGAGGGCGAGCACCAGAGTCGCAGTGATCTATCTCTCATTCGTTGCACATAGCGGTTCATAAGCAGTGATTGTGATCACATCACCTTGCTCACTAGCCTAAATACCGCTCATGACGCTAAGGTTTCGATCGGGAATATCAATCTCTCAATATGAGAATTGGCTCTCAAAAAAAATGAGCTTCATTTACAAATTACATGAGATTTTGTACATGCTCAGTTTTTATATAGCGCATAACAAAGAAGTTTTAGTGATTAAAGTCACAATTACAGGGCGTAGATGATGAGTAAATGTGAATCCTGCAAGAATCTCGGGATGGATCAATAAACGTGCGTCACGACATCAAGTAACATCCACACAAAATGAGTGATAGTTCACTTGTGTACTCCTAAATAATGATGCTCTTCTTACTAAGCGCCTCCAAAGCTGCGATCAGCTTTTAAGTCAGTAACAAGAACAATAAATGGAATCTGGAAGATGTGGATACCTTCTAAGCTTACTCGTCCCGGCCGCCTACACAACGCCATAGTTCGCCCGCGTGTGTTAGAGCTGCTTGCCCAAGCACCTTGCTACAAACTCGTGCTATTTCGCTCGCCTGCAGGTTATGGAAAAACCACCATGGCGGCCCAATGGTTATCAGACAAGACCAATGTGGGTTGGTATAGCATCGATGAAAGCGACAATGATGCGTTCCGATTTATCAACTACTTACTGCAAGCGATTAATAAAGCGACTCAGCAAAGTTGTCCAAATGCCCAAAAACTGGCCGAGCGACGCCAGTTCTCTTCTTTACACTCGTTATTTAGTGAAGTGTTTTCGGAAATGTCTGGCTTTAACAAAGAGTGCTATGTGGTTCTCGATGATTACCATTTGATCGCCGATGACGATATCCACGAAGCGATGCGCTTTTTCCTCAAACACATGCCAGACAACCTAACGCTGGTCGTCACTAGCCGTGCCACACCACCATTAGGCACGGCCAACTTGCGCGTACGCGATTTGATGATAGAAATTGGTAATGAGCTACTCGCCTTTGATACAGAAGAAACAACACGCTTCTTTAATCAACGGGTCTCTGATGGCGTGGATGATGATACTGCCAACAACTTGTGCACCTATGTCGAAGGCTGGCCCTCTGCACTGCAATTGATTGCCTTACAAGCACAGCACCAAAAGCGCACGTTGGCGCAGACAGCGGAGTCGGTATCGCAGTTTAATCATGCACATTTATGGGATTACTTAGTTGAGGAAGTGTTTGATCTACTCGATAAAGAAACGCGCCAATTTTTGATGCAATGCTCGGTGCTCGATCACTTTAATGACGTGTTAGTCTCTGCACTCACCAAACGTGACGACGCGCTGAGCATGATTGAGTCGCTCAACCGCTATGGTTTATTCATTTATCCACTGGAAGGTGAGCACAACTGGTACCGGTTCCACAACTTATTTGCGGAATTCCTCTCTCATGAACGCTTGGCGCGCATCCCGCAGCAGGAGCACGATCTGCACCGTGCCGCCGCGCACGCTTGGTTGCAAGAAGCCACACCTCATCAAGCGTTGCGTCACGCCACGCTCGCCAACGATACTGACTTACTCGCTACTATCTTGACGCAATTTGGCTGGAAGATGTTCAACCAAGGCGAGCTTTTGGCTCTCGAAGAGGCCATTAACCAACTCTCTCCGGCCCAACTCTATCGCGAGCCTAAACTGTGTATGCTACAAGCTTGGCTGGCTCAAAGTCAGCACCGCTACTTTGACGTTGGGGATCTGCTAACCAAATCGACCAACGAGATGAAAGCGCTCAATGTTCAGCTAAGCACCAAAGAACAAGGCGAATTCAATGCCCTACGTGCTCAAGTCGCGATCAACCAAAATGAGCCAGAAAAAGCCTTAGAACTGGCGGAGTTAGCACTCAGCCAACTGGATCACACCGTTTACCGCAGTCGTATTGTCGCCACTTCAGTCGTCGGCGAAGTGAACCACGTGCTCGGTCAATTAAGCCGCGCACTCTCGATGATGCAACAAACCGAAAAGCTGGCACGCCAGTATCAGGTTTACCACCAAGCGCTATGGGCATTACTACAGCAAAGCGAGATCTTGATTGCCCAAGGTTATGTGCAAGCCGCTTTTGAAGTACAAGATATTGCCTTCAAATTAATTGAAGAGCAGCAATTACAGCAAGTGCCATTACATGAGTTCTTACTACGGATACGTGCCCAAATCCTGTGGTGCTGGAACCGCTTGGATGAAGCGGAAGAGTGCGCTTATAAAGGACTACGCGTATTGGGCAACCACTCTCCAAGCAAGCATCTGCACAGTTATTCAATGCTGGCGCGTATTGCTATTGGCCGTGGTGAACTCGATAAAGCGGGTAAGTTCATCGAACAAATACAGCACTTACTGAAACAATCGACTTATCACGTAGACTGGACGGCGAATGCTTCGCTCTCACTGATTCTATTTTGGCAAGCTCGTGGCAATGATGAAGCAATGTTGCAGTGGCTCAAGACCACCATTCGACCAGAAAAAGCATGCAATCACTTTTCACAGCTTCAATGGCGCAATATTGCTCGAGTTCAGATTCACTTAGGTCATTTGGAAGATGCGACTCAAACTTTGACGTTTATGCAGCACGAAGCGCAAACTTATCAGTTGATTACTGACCTAAACCGTAATTTGATCCTCGAAGCCGTTCTAGCCACCACAGTGCACAACGAAGAAGGGGCGAAAGAAAAACTCAAAGAGGCGCTACAGTTAACCAATCAGACGGGTATGGTGGGTAACTTTTTAACCGATGGTTCGCAGATCGGCCACTTATTGGAAAAACTCTCTAGCCGATCCGAATTGGGAGATCTGGAACGCCACCGCGCACAACAGTTAATGAAAGAGATCTCTACCACTCAGCGCAGCCGATCAGTCCATTTCGACGAAGAGTTTGTTGAGAAGCTGGTTAATCACCCAAATATTCCCGAACTGGTTCGTACCAGCCCACTCACTCAACGTGAATGGCAAGTCTTGGGGCTTATCTACTCTGGGTTTAGCAATGAACAAATTGCACAAGAGTTGGATGTCGCAGGAACCACCATCAAAACCCACATCCGCAACCTATACCAAAAACTGAATATTGCTAACCGCAAAGAGGCAATCCACACCGCCGAGAATTTATTGCAACTTATGGGCTATTGAGTCGCAGGTACGATCAAAAAGAGCCAGATTATCTGGCTCTTTTCTGTCGTAAAAAATGATGGTTAGAAGGTTTTTGGAGCGAAACCAGTCATCACTTCTAAACGCAGTTCTTTGCCCATTGTTGTCATCGGGTGTACCACGATTAAACCTTTAACTGACTTTTTCAATTGACCTAAATCCGCCTGTTCGGCTTTGGTCAACTCACGAGAAAATGGCATATCGAGCAAACTCTTACGCTCTTTGCTCACCGTATAATTTTGCTTGTGTTTTGCTTGAGCGAGCTTTTTCGTCAGTTGTTCTACTTCATCGGTAAATTTGCTGTTCATTACTTGATCGCCACGACCTTTAGCCGCATCGAGCTTATGGCGACACGTATCTAAACGGTTATTGAGTTGTTGAATTTCATTTTTCAGGCTCATGGTCACTGGCTCTTCGAAAGTAAAGTGGGCGCGGAGTATATCACAGCCTATCTATACTCTATATAGAAATTAAGCTTAAACCAGTGAAATGAAAGCCACTGGCAAGTCATAGAGGGCATAACAACTCTACTTAGCATTCCAATTTGACATAACACCCATTTTTCATATGAAAATATGCTCTTTGTAAGACGCGGTGCCGCAAACTTAGCTAAGCTATATTTATAACAACAACGAGCATGTCAACCGTCAGTTAAAGTACCAAGGCCAATAACATAACAACAGGAAATAACCATGAGCCTGACTATTCGCCAAAGACTCTACGTGCTATCCATTGTTCCGCTACTGATTATTTCGTTAAGTATGATGTATCTCAGTTTTTCAGAAACACAAAAACTGAATCACGAACAAATGGCTGCTACCCGCGCTAGCATGATGGAGATGAAACAAAATGAGCTGCGTTCATATCTGCAAATTGCCGATACAGCGCTCAAATCACTCAAACAAAAGAACGCTCCCCTCAGCGAAGCCATCACCATACTGCGTGACATCGCATTTGAAAATAGTGGCTATATCTTTGGCTACAATAGCAAAGGGGATCGACTACTACTGGGCCAAAGTAATGCTGGTTTAGGCGATAACTTTTGGAACATGCAAGATACGCATGGCAACTATTTAATCCAAGATTTAATCAAAAATGCCAAAGTCGGCAAATTCACCACCTACTATTTCCCCAAGCCGGGAGAGACGACACCACTACCTAAATTGGCCTATTCTACCTATTTGCCACAATGGGATCTAATGATAGGCACTGGCTTTTACACCGATGACATTGATGCCGTAATCGCCAACATGGAAACACTCGCTGCGGAAAATATGCAAAGCAGTTTAGTCAATATCGGTTTGATGAGCTTGATCATTATCCTCATCGTCGGTTTTTTCGCCATCATTTTAAATCGCAGTATCATGCGTCCTCTCGAGCTATTTGATTTATCGATTCGTTCATTTGCAAGCGGTGACGCTGATTTAACTGCAAGAATGGAAAAATTCAACGCCCCTGAATTTGCAAGATTAAGTGATAACTTCAATGCCTTTGTCTCCAGCTTGCAAAGTATCATTGCGCGCGTGCACCAAGTTGGGCAACAGGTTGTGGATGAAACCAATGACATGACACAACGAGCACAACAAGTTGACGCCATTGCATCAGGGCAACGTGAAGAGACCGATCAAGTAGCGACAGCGATGACAGAAATGACCACCACCGCAACAGAGATCTCGAACAACGCCCACCATGCCGCTCAATCGGCAAAAGATGCTGACGACAACGCCAAAGATGCCCATGAAATTGTTGATTCAGCCGCACAATCGGTACAGGATCTCGCCAAAGAGGTCGCTGAAGCGAGCCTTGTGATTTCAAAACTGGAAGGCGATGTGAAAAACATTTCGTCTCTACTTGCGGTTATCCAAGATATTGCGGAACAAACCAATCTACTGGCGTTAAACGCAGCTATTGAAGCAGCTCGCGCAGGCGAGCAAGGACGAGGATTTGCCGTGGTAGCGGATGAAGTCCGAAAATTAGCCAGCCGTACCCAAGACAGTACAGGGCAAATTCATGCCATGATCGGGCAACTGAAAAATGCCTCTGATGCCGCAGTTAAAGCGATGGATTCAAGCCAAAGTCGTAGCTTAAGCACCGTAGAAAAAGCCAATGCCGCATCGACAGCATTACAAAAAATTCAAGACTCTATTGCCACGATTATGGATATGAACGCACTGATCGCAACTGCAACAGAAGAGCAAAGTATTGTTGGGCAAGAGATATCAGAGCGTATTGTGGTGATATCTGATCAAAGTAGTCAATCGGCTGAACTGGCTAATCAGAACCAAGCGGGTAGCCAACAGCTGAATAGCCGAGCCAACGAACTCTATGAGTTGGTAGACCGCTTTAAAGTTTAGCAAGAAGAGGTAAAACTGATATTCGTAAGCGTCAGAATGAAGATCGTTGATCACTAAGTAAAAAAGCCATGTCGACATGGCTTTTTTCAATGAAGAGATCCCTAATGACTTACAGGAGATTTCTTTGGTTTAATCGATTTTTTCTTGATATTCGCGTTTATCTTCTGGACGCAGTTGACGCTGAACACCCATTAAAAAGTTACGCAGGATCTGATCTTTACATTCACGGTAGTGTTTATTGTCAGGCTTGCGGAAAAATGCATTGAGCTCGTGCTTACTTAAACGAAAATCGATGAAAGCTAATGTGTCTAAAATATCTTCTGCTTTCATATCCAGCGCAATACGCAATTTCATGAAAATCATATTATTGGTTAAGCGTGTTTCAGGCTGAGGTTGTTCACCATCGCGTTTACCACGCTTTGTATTGATTAAGCCATTGAGAAATATCGCTAGATCCGCATCACTCAATACAGATTCCGTCTCTTTATTTAGCCAAGTAGTCACTTGTTCTTGAGTAACGCAGCCGTCCGCCGCCGCAAAAATCTCAACCATAGCTGAGTCTTTAAAATCAAAAGTGTAGCGAATACGGCGTAAAATATCGTTATTGGTCAAAATAGATCCTAGGGTTAGATTTCCAGTGCCATCAAGATGACAGACTGTGAAGAAATAGCGCGCCACTGTAGCAGAAGAGCGATCAGCTACCTATCGATTTTATTAGATGCCGAATAATAGAGAAGATGGCGACTGACCCAAAGAAGCTTTATCTCTCTGGGCCATCACAGTTAGGCTAATTTCAAATCAAATCTTGTTCGATACAACACCATATCTTCAATCGTCAATACAGGCATATTGTGCTTTTGCCCGAACGCAACGATCTCGGGTGTTTTGGCCATGGAACCGTCAGGATTGGTGAGTTCACACAATACGCCCGCAGGCATTAAACCCGCCATTTGCATAAGATCAACCGTCCCTTCTGTATGCCCACGACGAGCCAAAACACCTCCCGCCCGAGCGCGAAGTGGAAAAACATGGCCGGGGCGTGCAAGATCATCGGCTTTAGCATCAAAGCGGGCCGCGGTTTTTATTGTGGTCACTCGGTCTTGCGCTGAAACGCCCGTAGTTACACCTGTTTTTGCTTCAATCGAGACAGTAAAAGCGGTTTGGTTTGCGCTATTGTTATGCATTACCATCGGGGGCAGTTGTAGTTGATTAGCCTGTTCATCGGTCAAACATAGGCAGACGATGCCACTGCATTCACGGATCATCAGTGCCATTTGTTGTGTGGTCAGTGACTCAACCGCATAAATGATATCGCCTTCATTTTCACGATCTTCATCATCAAGCAACAACACGCCTCGCCCTTCTTTAAGCGCAGACAGTGCGTTTTCAACACGAGTAATAGGGTCGCCAAATTTGGCAAGTAGAGATAGCTGATTCATGGTTGTACTCCTAAAAAATCACCAGAATCAGGGCTGCTATGAGGGATCAAATCCAAAACAAATTGCACCAGCTAGCGAACTAACTGGCGTCTCTTCATTCTCTCTCATCCGGACTATAACCGTCGGCTCTGGTTTTTCACCAGATCTGCTGACCTCGATACATCGAGCGCTCGCGGGCTTATCTGCCTTCTCAACTGAAAAAACAAACACACCGCCGGTGGGGAATTTCACCCCGCCCTGAGAATTTAAAATATAAATTGGCTTTAAAAAAGCGATGTCATGGTAGTCGTTTACGATAAAGATGAAAAGTAGGACGAAGAAAAAGTGATGTGCATCGAAAAGGAAAGGCATCCTGCAATTATGCAGTTGGGGGGTAACAGGAGCATAGCTAACTCAAGAGTTTAGGGTATGCAAGATGCCTTTATTCATGGTCACCAGTGACATAAATGAATCAGAGCTAAAATCGCCATTACCTCTATAGGGTTACGTGATTTTTCTAAACGCTGGCGGTAATAGATCGCCAGCGGTGTTGGCTGTTTGGTGTCAGTCGTTATGGGGTCGTTCATCATTCACCTCCTCAGCTATCGATGCGTTGATTGTGAATCAAAACAAGGAATACAAAAACTGAGAATTTTTTATTTTTTAATTCCTCATATCATCGAAATTAGCCTTAAAACGATATTTAAAAACTAAAAATCAATAAATGAGGAACAAATGATCATTAATATTTCTTATTTAGTTCTTCATAAATTCGCTACTATACCCAAACAACTTGGCCATAAAGGAGGGCAAAGCGCAAGGCCGTGCGAAGAACTGAACTGCCTATCTCTTCCCTTTCATCCAGAGGATTTGCGAGTGTCTGATCTTACTTTATTACGTTATTACACACGCCTGACCGTGCTTGGTGTGGGTCAAGAGATTAAAGTGTCGTTAACACAGGTTGCAGAATGTTTATTCACCTCACCGCGTCATGCACGAAATCTGGTGGCTAAAATGCAGCAACAAGGTTGGCTCAAGTGGCAACCCAAAGTCGGACGTAACCAACGCTCGATACTGCGCCTGAACCTCGATTTAGACACAATCAAACAAATGCTCGCGAAAGAGCAAATTTTGGCTGGGAAATATGAAAAAGCCTTAACCATACTGGATAATGATGAGGTAGTGTTTGGGCGTTTGTTGCAAAGTACTTCCGGCGCATCTATTCGCGAAGGTCGCTTACACATTCAACTGACGTATAAACGACCATTTGAACGGCTAGTGCCCCATCAAATACAACGTAGTAGTGAGCGATTTCTGCTCAGGCAAATCTATTGCTGCCTCATCCAGTGTGATGAACAAGGACGCTTTCATCCAGAATTAGCCCATCACTGGGAGTATGATGCGCAACATTTTAAGTGGGTATTTTATCTTCGCCCCGGATTAGCGTTTCACGATGGCTCACCGATTGATGCTAATACGATCGTGAGTTTATTTGCCAAACTCTCTAGTTTGGAAGAGTACAAAAAAGAGCTCGCGCATTTGGTTGATGTAAGCGCACCACAACCACAAAAAGTAGTATTTTCTCTTAATCAATCTGATTTAGGATTTGCAGGGTTGCTCTCTGGCGTCAAATATTCAATTCAACCAGCCAGCCAAGTGAACAATGCATACTCCCCAATGGTGACAGGTTGTGGCCCATTTCAAGTTCAAGATCACTCACCTCACAAACTCATTTTAAGCGCATTTGACCAATTCTATGGCTGCCGAGCTTTAACGGATCACGTCACAATTTGGATTTTAAATGAAGACGAGTTGTACCCTCAAGGCATGCATATCAAACAAAAAAATCAGCAACAAAACATCTCTTGCCACCACGATGTAGAGCTGAGTAACGTTGAAGAACTGGCGATCATCACCTCTAATCAGTCATCAAGAGTGGAAGATGGCTGCATGTTTATTTTGTTCAATCAAGGTGCTCATTCACCTCTTAATGAAAATCAGAAACGCTACCTAGCTACCGAGATATCTGGAGAAAAACTAGAGCACTATTTAGCACAACAACCAACTAAGTTTGACGCCGTCGTTGCCAGTAACCTACTGCCAGTATGGCAACCTGTGGTGCGACCACCAGCGCCTAAAGCAAACCTGCCAAATCAAATCTCGATTGCCGTCTATGACTACACGGTACTGATTCATTGCGCCTTCGGTGTGAAACATATTTTAGAGGAGATGGGGCTGACTGCTGCCGTCAACATTTACTCCTACCGAGAATTGAATTTTCTGGCCCAGCAAGGCAAATTGTACGAAACCATAGTTATCACCAATATTAATTTAGATGACAATCGGCATTTCAGTGCATTTAGCCACTTATTTGGCAACCCAATGTTGCACCATTGCATTGGCCCCGCAGAGAGCCAATGGCTGCTCAAAGCGTTAATCGACATTCGGTCAACGACACCATTGACACACTACCTTATCGCGTTGGAACCGCTAGCATCGAGTTTGATCAACGAATACTGCCTCGTCCCTTTGTTCCACCATAAGCAAACATTACGTTTTCAGGGTGTGCTCAAAGACGTTGCACTGACCAACTGGGGATGGCCTGATATTAAAAATGTGTGGTCCATTGATTAGCGAATAAATAGCCTGCGTAATATTGCCAGCATCACTAAACGATAACGCAGCATCCACTGGCTACGTGGCAACCAACGCTTAGAAAACAATACGGTTTTGGCGTGTGAAAAGGTCTTAAAACCTTCAATCCCGTGATAGTGCCCAACCCCAGAATCGCCAATACCGCCAAAGGGGGCATCATCGGCGGCCACATGTAACAGAGTATCGTTCACAGCTAGGCCACCACTATGCGTTTGTGTACTAACCTGTTTGATCACCTCGTGATCATCACTCATTAAATATAAAGCTAACGGACGTGGGCGAACGTTGATATAAGCTATCGCTTCATCCAAACTGTGATAGCTCAATATCGGCAATATGGGGCCAAATATCTCATGTTGGGATAACAACATATCAACCTTCACATTCGTCACTAAGCAAGGCAAAAATTGATACGTTCCCGCTTTTGCATCGCCTTCTACGGGATGCAATGTGGCCCCTTTTTGTTTAGCATCGTCTAAGTATTGTTGCAGCCTATCAAACTGGGTTTGATTAATAATATGTGACGTATCGTAGCCATCTTTAGTGGAAAAATAGCGCTTAAAGCGTTGCAGATAGAGCTCCACAAAGGCTTGTTGTTTGCCTTCCGGCAGTAAAACATAATCAGGAGCGACACAGATCTGCCCTGCATTGATGGCTTTGCCAAGCATGATGTTATCAACGCTGCGCGCAAGGTCAGCATCAGGTGCAATGATCACGGGGGATTTTCCACCAAGCTCTAACGTTACTGGTGTTAGGCTTTTCGCAGCCGCTTGGGCAACCAATTTACCTACCGGTGTTGACCCCGTAAATAACAGATGATCAAAGGGTAACGCACTGAACTGTGCGGCAACGTCAGCCCCACCTTCTACAGTATCAACCGCTTCATCGACCGTCGCAAAAATACGCATCAACACTTGGTTGGTGCAGGGCGTATGTTCGCTCAATTTGACCATAGCGCGATTACCTGCTGCCAATGCGGTGACTAATGGAGCCATGCTGAGCACGATAGGAAAATTCCAAGGTACAATCACCCCCACAAGACCCAAGGGTTGATAGTGAACGCTCACTGTCGACGGCAGTAATAGCCAACCTGCATGACGCGATTGCGATTTTGTCCACGATTTGAGGTGTTTTAGCGTGTAATTAATGTGTGAAACGGCCGGTAACAGATCGCAAACCGTACTATCAAAGCGACTCCGATAACCATAATCCTGATTTAAGGCCTCAACGAGCGCGGCCTGTTCACTGAGTAACGCGGTTTTTAAGCGCTGCAACCAAATACGTCTTTGCTCAAGGCTAGGATACGGCTCTGCTATTGTCTGTTGTTTTAACCTAGTAAAAAGTGTCGTAACGTCTTTAGTTAAGGGCTGTTGCTGTTCTGTTTCTTGCACCGTATTTCACCTCATTCGCAGCTAAGGCAGCGTCTTGGAAATGAGCTCAGGATTAATGCCAAAGCTGGCTTTATGTTCTTCAATCACAAATTCACTGCGCGTTTGAATCACTCCCGGCAATGTCCCCAACTTGCCAGACATAAAACTTTGGTAGGCTTTCATATCTTTCACTCTCACTTTGATCATGGTGTCAAAATCACCGGACAATGAATAACATGCTTCAATTTCTGGGATGTCCGCCACTGCTTGTGAAAAGCGCTCAAAAATAGAGAAACTGGTTTGATCCAATCGAATATGAATGAACACTTGTACATCCAGACCTAACTTTTCTGGACAAAGTTCTGCATGGTAGCCTTTGATATACCCTTCCTTTTCTAAGCGTTTGACACGATCAGAACAAGGAGATGTGGTTAAATTCACCAACTTTGCTAGCTCAACAACGGGAAGCCGTCCTTTACTGTGCAAAATACGTAAGATCTGTTGGTCGATGCGGTCTAGGCTCATGGTTTTGCACGGCGCTCAAAAAAAAGTGATATGGCATACAATAATGGCTTACAGCGTTAAACCAACCTATCATCACAAGGCATTGTGATATAAATCACATAGAATAGAGGAACGTTAGAATAAAAAGACTGAGGAGAAAAAAGGAAAAGAAAGTGAGCAAGCACCCACTTTCTTGGTTGTAATCTATTTATCGCCTCTTTACTTTGAGTACGTTGAGATGATTACAGTTTGAAACGAGAAATTTCTTTATCTAACTCATTCGCTAAACGGTGCATTTCATGAGCTTGTTGCACTGCATTTTGCGCATCACTGGCGAGTTGGTCGCTGACTTCACGTACCGATTCGGTGTTGCCATTAATATCCGCTGTCACCAAAGATTGCTCTTCTGCTGCTGATGCAATTTGTGTCGCCATATCACTGATCATCTGAATGGCTTCGCTGATTGCGTGTAAGCTTTCTCCTGTATGGTTCACATCTTGCACACTTGTTTCGACCAGTTTATGACTTTCCGTCATGACAGAAACAGCATTGCTCGTTACCTTTTGCAAACCGGAAATTTTAGACTGGATCTCCTCGGTAGAGGCATGAGTACGCTGAGAAAGCACTCGGACTTCATCAGCTACAACGGCAAAGCCACGGCCTTGCTCTCCGGCGCGCGCCGCTTCAATCGCCGCATTCAAGGCCAACAAATTTGTCTGCTCTGCAATCGAGCGAATGGTCGACAGAATGGTTGAAATCTCATTAGCGTGCACTTCTAATTCACCAATGATGCCCACAGCACTGCTAAGCTCTTGTGCTAACTGATTGATTGACTGTTTACTTTGTTGCATCTGGCGATAGCCTTGTGCGCCAAGCTCAACCGATTCATTGGCATTTTTAGCGGTATTATCAGCATTGCCCGCGATTTCAGCGGTCGCAGATGCCATTTCAGTTACCGCAGTTGCAACCATAGTAATTTCATCTTGTTGAGTACGAATCCGTTCACTACGTTGACTGGCTGAGCTCGCAGCCTGTGTCGCTCCTTGGTTAAGGGAAACGGAAACATCACGCACGCTTTGCACCATGACATGGATGCGATCGACAAATTTATTGAACTTATCCGCTAAGATACCGACTTCATCGTCACTGCGAACGGCTAAACGACGGGTTAAATCGCCATCACCTTCGGCGATATCTGACAAAGCTTGAGCAATATTACTCAACTCATTCAACTGACGAGCGACGAACCATGAGGTCGCTAATGCCAAGATCACTAAAATCATCAAGCCAATCAAGCTCTGTTTCAATAGCATGTCATTGAGTGGCTGTTCAAGAACAGTTTTGTCCATCACCATAACCAACAGCCAGTCAGTATGTTCAATACTTTGCGCCATCAATACTTTGGCCTGACCATCAATATCAACAAAGAGTGGTAATTGAGAATTTGCCGCCTCTGATATGCTTTGAATGGTCAGTTGTGAGGCCATTTCTTGGGTAGGTTTTAAAATAAGCTCTTGATTGGGATGGGCAACAATTAGCCCCTTGGTATTCACCAAAATAGCATTGCCCTTCCCGGGAACCTCAATAGCTAAGACGTCCTTGATCAATTTACCCAAAGCTAAATTGGAAGCGGCGACGCCAATCAGTTGGCCATTTTGACGGACAGGTTCTGCCAATGTCACCACTAAGGTTTGCATGGTAACGCTGACGTAGGGGGCGGTTGTGATCGGTTTACCCGCGACTTTGGCTTCTTTATACCAACCACGCTCACGAGGATCATAACCATTTTGGTTACGCGATCCGTCATTGCGGATCATATCGCCCTGTTCATTACCGTAATAACTCAGCCCAAATTCACCAGACTCCAAGGTTTGGCGTAGGTGAGGAACAATGTCTAATTGTGGATTACGCTCGATTTCGTTTTTTAATCCTAGCAGCGTTTTTTGTTTGCCATTAAACCAGTCACCAATCCCTTTTGCATGAGCCTGTAATGTATTACGCGCTTCACTCTCAATCGCTCTCCAGCTGTCGGTTTTAAAGGTTTGATAGCCAACCATAACCAATGCAGCGGCTGTCAATGTAATAGCAGCAACCACAGAGAACACCATTTTTCTCTTTAAACTCAATTGCATTGCAATGCTCCTTGAAGCTTGTTCACCAAAGTAATGGGCTTGAGAGTATTACAACTATGGATTATTACTTTGCCTAAGTTCCCAATACTTGACACTCGTGCAATAGAACGGCACGTGAATGTGCACTAAATCAAACTTAGTCAGCCGAATAAAAGCAAAATTATCTTTTGAGCGAGAGGCGCACTACGCCAAAAAACTTAGCGCAGTGCTGGAAGTATTTAGAGAACGCGGACGCGTGAGAAGTCGGTGTGGCTTAATGTTGATGGGTGATTACATACTCGGCAAAAACCTTGCTTTTCCATTTTGTAATGAGGTTCACCTTGTATAATGAGCGCAAAAAACTTTTGAACACCTTGCCACGTTGAACAAGGTTCTGACTGACAGCGCTTCATCACGACTTTATGTGGTGTCTCTTTACGACAACAGGTGCAATAAGCTTTTGACATGGTCCAATAATCCCTACAATTTGCATCATTATTGATAATTGACACATTTTGCGCCTACAGGTTCATTTTTCTCAAACTTTAGTGTGTGTTTCGTGAGCTATCTTCAAAAAACGTCCATCCCAATCTCCTTATTTTCTGCTAAGCACACTACACAATCTAACCTGTACAAAAAAGCCCCTCAGAAAGGGGCTAGTTATTGAACAACGGTATGAATGTCAATCTAGTTCAACCAGCTGCTTTTTAAAGGTCACGTGCTGTGCTCTCACGCTCTCTTCGGGTTCAGCTGTCGCTAAGCTCACCACAACGATCGCAAGTACAGAGAAGATGATCCCAGGAACAATTTCATACACATCAAACCAACCGCCAGACAGTTGTTTCCAAACCACAATTGTCACGCCACCAACAATAATGCCGGCTAGTGCACCATTGCGGTTCATTCGAGACCAATAAAGGCTCAATACCACTGCAGGGCCAAATGCGGCGCCAAAACCCGCCCATGCATACGAAACTAAACCGAGCACGGAACTATCTGGTGTCATGGCCAGCACTAACGCAACGATAGAAATTAGAATCACAGCAAATCGGCCAACACGAACTATCTCCTCCGACGTTGCATCTTGCTTGATGACTTGCTTGTAAAAATCTTCCGCTAACGCAGAGGAAGAAACTAATAATTGCGAGTCAGCGGTACTCATAATTGCCGCAAGAATAGCCGCAAGCAAAATACCTGCAATAACTGGATGGAAAATCGCATTCACTAGCAGCATGAAGATTTTTTCACCATCTGCCAGCTCCAGCGAACTGGTGTTCGTCACATAAACAAGCCCAACTAAGCCAACCAACAAGGCTCCCGCCATGGATAAACCGGTCCAAATGACCGCAATACGACGTGCTGTGGTGAGATCTTTATTTGAGCGAGACGCTTTAAAACGCGCCAAAATATGGGGTTGACCAAAATAACCAAGCCCCCATGCCATCAATGAGATAATGGCAACGCCCGTTAACGGCTCACCTTTCACATCATGCCACAGCGTCAGTAGCTCTGGGTTTATTGCGGATAGATCTTGACTCAGTTGACCCAAACCACCGTTGATTGCCGCGATTGGCACAATCATTAATGCCGCTGCCATCAATAGGCCTTGCACTAAGTCAGTCCAAGAAACGGCTAAAAATCCACCAAACAGTGTGTAGGAGACCACACAAATGGTGCCAATAATAACTGCGGTTGAATAATCTAAACCAAATACCGTTTCAAATAGTTTACCACCAGCCACAAGGCCAGAACTGGTATAAAAGAGGAAGAACAGCAAAATAAAGAAGGCTGAAATGGTTTGAATCAGTTTAGATTTATCATTAAAACGGCGTGATAAAAATTCAGGTAATGTTAATGAATCTGTCGTGATGCTATAAGTGCGCAAGCGCTTAGCATTCACTAACCAGTTAGCCCATGTGCCCAATAATAAGCCACCCGCTAGCCAGAAAGCCTCAATACCAGCGGCGTACGCGTAACCAGGTAAACCGAGCAATAACCAACCGCTCATATCAGATGCACCCGCCGATAAAGCCGCAGGCCAAGGGCCCAGTGATCGCCCTCCTAAGAAATAATCTGCGGAGTTCTTCGTTCGAAGGTATGCAACCACACCAATAGCCAGCATCAAAATAAGATACAGGATAAAGGTGGTTGTAATAGCAAAGCTATTTTCCATTGTGTTTGTCCTCTTTAAAAGATCGCCTTCCATGTCCTCTTCCGAAGAAGAGGATAAAACAGAAAGGATTAATGGGTTTCGCTACCAAGCTCAAGCAAGGTCGCATTACCACCCACTGCTGTTATATTTATTGTGCGAGTACGCTCGGTAATAAAGCGCAACGATAAGTGAGGATCATGAGCCACGGGGATCGCGCTCAAGTCCGTTTCAGAAACTAGGCTGACAATCGCACCATTACGATCAGCTAGCTGACGGTTGAGGCTACGCTCAACCGAAGTGTTCCCAACGTAACCTACACTTCGAACGTCCGACGCCATCAACGGATGATAAGCATCAAAAGACGTAAACTGAATGAGATTAGTAGGGAGTGTTGACTGCTCAAATGCCGCTTGCAGTGTTCGAATCAACATCGCATCGTCACTACATAAGACGACGCTATTGCCTGCCACAAGAGCGGCACAAAGCTGAGCTGCCACCGCCTGTTGCGCTTTATCACTGTGTTCACCTTGGATGATCACAGCCACGCCCCGACCTGCGGTGTATAGCTCATTGGTTTCTCCAGTAGGACCGATCAATTGATGCGAATGCGCCAACAGCGCCGATGCCTGATGAAGATGGTAAGAAATCACTGTTGCCAGTTGTGGTATAGCGCTTTCTAGTAGATTTTTAAAAGAAAGTAAGCACTCACATTTAGAATCAAAATCGGTGATATTCCAATTTTCCCATGCTGAAAAAGCGTCAGAAAAACGTGTTACTTGATGAACCATGCTAATTCTCCTGAGCCTTTATTACTGAGAAAATTCAGTTTGAGTAAAACGGTATAAGTAATGTGGGCCACCTGCCTTTGGTCCGGTACCAGAAAGCCCCTGCCCACCAAATGGTTGCACGCCCACCACCGCACCCACTTGATCACGGTTGATGTAACAGTTACCTACTCGGGCGTGTTTTTCTATCCAACGATACGTCGTTTCATTGCGGCTATGGATCCCCATGGTTAAACCAAAACCAGTTTGATTAATTTGCTGCACGACATCGGCCAGCTCACGCGCTTTAAAACGCACGATATGTAAGATCGGCCCAAATTGTTCTTCGGTTAAGCAGTGAATATCTGAAATTTCAAAAGCCGCTGGCGGTACAAAATCGCCGTGTTGGCACTCCGAACTGAGTTCTAATTGCGCAACTTTGGTCTGTGTCTTGGTCATCTGTTCAATGTGAGAGAGCAACTTTTGTTTGGCTTTTTCATCAATAACAGGGCCGACATCTGTACTGTGGAGGTAAGGAATACCAATCTTGAGCTCATTCATCGCACCATGAATCAAGCTGATGATGCGATCGGCAATATCCTGTTGAACAAATAGCACTCGTAATGCAGAGCAGCGCTGCCCGGCCGAAGCAAAGGCAGAACGAATCACATCTCTCACCACTTGCTCGGGTAAAGCCGTACTATCAACGATCATCGCGTTTTGCCCACCCGTCTCTGCAATCAACGGCACTGGCGCGGCGTCACGTTGAGCAAGAGCTTGATTGATACGTTGCGCGGTCGCCGTTGATCCAGTGAACGCGACACCTGCAATGGCAGGGTGAGAAGTCAGCGCACTACCAATTTCTGCACCACGTCCAGGTAACAATTGGATAACGCCAGCAGGAAAGCCAGCTTCCAACATCAGTTCCACGGCACGCGAAGCAATCAAACTGGTTTGTTCTGCGGGTTTGGCAACGACCGTATTACCCGCCACTAACGCTGCCGTGATTTGCCCAAGAAAAATCGCAAGAGGGAAGTTCCATGGGCTAATGCACACGAAAACACCGCGACCTTCACGGCTCACTTTACGCTTTTCATTATCAAAACTCGTCACTTCAAAGGGTGTTAACGCGGAAACTTGTTTGGCGTAATAGCGACAAAAATCTACCGCTTCGCGGACTTCATCAATGCTATCGTGAATGGTTTTCCCTGCTTCGTGATGACAAATGGCGACCAGTTCAGCCAAGTTCTCTTCGAGTAAATCAGCAAGTTTATCAAGTTTGCCCGCGCGAACACTGTGCTCTTCTTGCTTCCAAGCAGCAAAGGATTGCTCCGCTATTGAGATAGCTTCGGAAACATGATCAAGGTTGGCAAATACCACTTGTCCAACATGCTTCCTACGGTCATAAGGCGCAGTCACAACTTCCGGCGATGCCCCTGCCTTGATCATGCTTTCGAACTGAGCAACACCATTGATGATAGGAGAAGCATGCCACTGTTTACTGAGCCAACATTCTACTTTCGCTTCAAAAGGCGTTGCCTCACTTTCAATATCAATATTGACGCCATAGGAATTAACGCGCTCGGCAAAGATACGCGGTGGCAAAGGGATTTTGGTATTTGGTAAAGAATCAAACGAGAGCAACATATCGACAGGATGTTGCGTTAACGTATCAATAGGACAACGAGCATCGACTAAACGATGCACAAACGAACTGTTCGCACCATTTTCAAGCAATCTACGAACTAAATAAGGCAGTAAGTCTTTATGACTACCTACTGGAGCATAAATTCGCACCGATTGTTGATAGGCTTTCATTGCATGATGATAAAGAGCATCACCCATGCCATGCAGACGCTGGAACTCAAAATCTTTGTGTTGTGACATCACCGCAATCGCGGTCACGGTTTGTGCATTATGACTGGCAAATTGAGGGAAAATATGACCACGAACGCCCTCACTTAAAAGAAAACGAGCGCAAGCCAAATAGGCGACATCAGTAGCTTCTTTACGTGTGTATACCGGATAGTTGCTGTAGCCACTTTGCTGAGACCACTTCACTTCGCTATCCCAATACGCCCCTTTGACTAAACGCAGTGGGATCACATCACCTTGCTGTTTCGCCAACCCATTAAGCCAAACTAAAACGGGTAAAGCGCGCTTAGAGTAAGCTTGTACAACTAAACCAAATTTCCCCCACCCTTTCACGGGTTCACTGCGATATATCTTTTCAAATAGCTTTAATGACAGCTCTAAACGGTCTGCTTCTTCTGCATCAATAGTGATCGCCACATCCAGCTCGATAGCACGGGCTAAAAGCTGTAGCAGTGTGCTATAAAGCTCGCTCAGCACGCGCTCTTGATTAGCCACCTCATAACGCGGATGCAATGCAGAAAGCTTGATTGATACGGACGGTGCCGGGCTGGTTGATAAGCCATATTTCTCGCGGCCAACCGCCTCAATCGCCATCAAATAATCTTTGAAATATTTATTGGCATCGGCCGTGGTTAACGCCGCTTCACCGAGCATATCAAATGAATAGGTATAGCCTTTATCACGCATAGGACGGCCATTTTTTTGTGCTTCTTCAATGGTTCGGCCTAGCACAAATTGGTGGCCCATCACCTTCATCGCTTGGTGCATCGCCTTACGAATCACTGGCTCAGAAAGCTTATTCACTAGACGATTAACCGCCTGCGTTGGACTAGTAGTATCCACATCAGCAAGGCCAATCACTTTACCAGTCAGCATCAACCCCCACGTGGACGCATTGACAAAGACAGAGTCAGAATTTTTCAGATGAGATTTCCAATCCGCAACGCTGAGGCGATCTTTAATAAAAGCATCCGCAGTTTCCGCATCTGGAATGCGCATCAGAGCTTCAGCCAAACACATCAACAAAATACCTTCTTGCGTATCTAAACTGTACTCAAGTAATAAGGCATCGATCATTTGCACCGCTTTTTTGTCGGCTCGGATCGCTTCGATTAACTGGGTTGTTTTATTTAATATCGCCGATTTTTCTGATTCTGTAGCTGTTGCCAGCGGTAATAACTGCTTCAGCCATTGAGATTCGTCCACCATATAAAGTGGAGAGATCAGCGACCACAGCTTATCAAGCGGTTGCTCGATAAACTCTGCATTCAACACATCTGTTGCTGTAAACATGCGTTTTCCTCAATCTCACTCCCGAAAAAGGTCGGGTTTCCTGCAATGGCTGGCAGTGTATTTTGAGCGCGAGAAGAATACTTGTCAAAAACTCCGAGTTTTTTGCTAAAAACTCTGGCTATTAACAAAATAAAAACACAATCACATCAATTGACATCATGTACAAAGCAGAAAATAGCAACATTGTTTCCAAAATTTAACCAAAGATGCACGTGTTGCCGATAGGTCAAGGCAAGCAATATAAAAATGATGTGGGAATTACAAACAAAAAAGAGGCAGGGATATAAAGAATTAGCGACGACACAATTTTCGGTATTGCGATGGAGAAATACCTTGCAAGCGAGTAAATGAATGAGTGAAGGTACTTTGTCCAGAAAAGCCTGTTAATTCCGCAATTTGACCAAAACTCAAACAACCTTGCTCAATCAAATCTTTTGCCATATCAATTCGTTTACCTAACAAATATTGATGAGGCGTGATCCCCATTTGCTCTTTGAACAACATATGAAATTGGCTTTCACCTAAATAAACGCGGCCCGCTAATTGAGCGACTGAAATTTTACGACCAAGGTGCAGATCGATATAACGATCAATCGCTTCAAGATCAAAACGAGATTCTTTGCGATGCGTTTCAAATACAGAAATATGGCGTTGCAGTAATGCCATAACGGTGTCATTGCAGGCACGGCTCAACAGTAAATCATCAGGACTCGATTGCATCTCTTTAACTAGCAATTGGATCAGCTTTTGGATTTGCCCATCCAGCTGAAAGTAAATATCCGCATTCGACAACTCATTCATTTTTTGTAGAAGCAAAGGGTCATCTCCACAGGAGATTGGAAGGTTAAGCACTAAGATATCCGACTGCCCAACGACACCACCAAACGCATGGCCAGTTCCAGAGGTAACGACACAACCTTGCCCCGGCCCCACCAAATTGCCTACACCCTGTACTTCAAACTCAGCTTGGCCTTTTAATCCGATAACGACTTGGGTATAACTATGATCATGACACTCCATGTACGAGGGTAATGTCACTAACTCTGCCGGCCTAGGCGACAAAACTTTGTCATTTTGTTGATAGTTAGATAGCTTAGCCGAAGAAAAGTCACTCATATTGCTGCATCATGGTTGAGGTTAGAAGCTGATGTTATAACAAAACTATCAGGAGCGAAAACAAAGCTGTATTTTTTTAAAAATTAAACATCAAAGTGCATATGAAGCTTAAGCTTAGGGGTGAAATGAGATCGATTTTTCAAAACGGAACAATGATCAAGTGCACATAAATTACGGTCAATGTGTGTTCAATCCCAAAACCCCTAAATAGATCGAAAATAGAGACTTGCATATTTCGCTATTAGGCTCAAAATGAAGATGCACAATTATAAAATTTACAAAATCAGTCACCTAGTAATAGATTTAAGTGAATTTTGCTATTGTTCGGAATAAATTTTGCATTATGAATACAGCTTATCCATTAAAGCTGTCAAAAGTTTGTCTTTCCCACTTTTGTGGTTAAACGTTAATTTGTTGCAGGGACCTATGATCACACGTCGCATCCCAGCGCTATTGCTTGCGCTAAGCCCTTTTTGGGTATCTGCATCGGTGTACGCGGAAGAAGTTATTCAGGTAGATCCTGTCACCGCTATCGATGAAAAAATGACTACTAAACAGACGGAAATCGACGCGATTTCTGCAGAATACGAAGCAGAGGGAGCCAAGCTTCAACAACTTAAAAATGAACATGTTCGTATTAAACGAGAAAGTGAAGAACTTGATGCTAAACGCAATCGAGCCAAGTCTGCTTTGGACAAACAATATAGCCGTCTTTTAGATGATCCAGACACAGATTTAGCCTCGTTTCAAAAGAAGTACCAAGAAACATGGGCATCAGTGAAGCAGAACCAAGCTGAAGGCCTTGAGAATAATCAAGCGATGACCGAAGTTGAAATGCGCTTGTCTCAAATCAAACAGAAGCAAGCTCGTCTCAGTAATGAGTATGCGAACCTCGAAGAGTCGCGCATTGAAGCTAGGGTCAAACGTCTCGAAGCCGAACTGCGTGAAAGTAGTGTTCTTGAAACTGGCTATAAAACCACCTGTTCAACGACAATGACACTCGGTGAGTGTTCAAATCAGGGACAGCACCTTACCAAACAAAAAGCGGTAAAAACGTTTCGGGCCAAGTTGCTTGATGACCTAACCGAATCGGTCATTGCCAAGCAAAACCTGAAAGGCGTGGAACTTAACATCCATGTACAAGATAGCCAAATTATTCGCAGTGGTTTTGAAGGCAACAACGAATACTTCACCCAAATGCAAGCTCAGCTTCAAGCGAAACCAGAAGCGGTGGCTGCGTGTAAACTGCTTAACGTGTCAACTCGATACTGTTTGAAAGGCGGCGTGTCTGAAGGTACGCAAAAAAATGACAAACAGTGGGCAAATGTGACCGTAAGGTCGGATCAATACAACGATGCCGTAACCATCAACGGTATTAACTACGGCAGTACACCTGTTGAGATTGTTTTGCCCAATGGCCGCCACCAAGTTACCGTCTCTAAAGATGGCTACGAAACCTACAACCGGGTATTAACAATTAACGGCAATGATACGGTTTGGATAAAGCTAAGACCGAATAAAGAGGGTTAATTACCTCAAAAAAACTCTGTTTTTCTGTCGTAATTCACAAAGATGCGGTTAAAACGCCATTTTGTCATTAAGTTATTGAAAGATGACTTCAGACAAAATGGTGTTTTCGTTTAGAATAGACACAATGAACTAATAACTTAACTGAAGTAGATAATAATGCGACAAGGTTTACCCGCTCTCTTATTAGCACTTTCGCCTTGCTTAGTGGCAACATCGACGATGGCAGAAGGAACGCCTTCCTCAGTAATTGCCATTGATGATGCGTTGTTTACTAAACAGTCCGAATTACAGGCAGCTCAGAAGGCCACCCATGAACAACAAGTGGTTGTGAACAACCACAACAGTGAGTTAGACAGGCTAACAAAGCAAGCCCAACTCTTTGATAAGGCACTTGCAAAAGCAAAAACTGACTTAGAACGCGATTACATGAAAATGATTGATGATCCTGAACTGGACATCATGCCTTCACAAAATGCCTACCAAGCAGCTTGGGCTAATGTAAAGCAGAATCAAAAAAACCGTTTAGAAGCTGAGCAAAAACGCCAAGAGTCAGAAGCACTGCTGGCACAAAAAAGGGCCGAGCAGAACACGGTCAGCAAAAATATCAATGAGCTAGAACAGCATAAATTACGCGCGCGAGTTGAGCGCTTAAGAGATGAACTCAAACAGAGTAGCACCGAGAAAGTTAGCTTTACTAACGCTTGTAGTGCCGATATGACATTGGCTCAATGCTCGAAACAGACCACTGACTTAGCGCTCCAGAAAGCGGTAAACCAGTATCAAACCAAGTTAATAGAGGCCACAAGTGAGGCCAAGCTCGTCCAACAACATCTGGCCAATGTCTCTTTTAATATTCATGTACTGCGCCATAAAACCGTAGATTCAGGTTTCTACAATGGCAATAAGTACAAAGCCGTACTAGATGTTCAGCTTGATGCAAGACCGGATGAAAACACACCATGTCGGTTGCTGAATGTCGAATCACAATACTGTTTCGCCCCAGGCGAATACTCAGCCAATACAGAAAAACAGAAAGAAATTGCTTGGGTTACCCTATCGATTCGCTCGAACCAATACAGTGATAAAGTCTCTATCGACAATGTAAACTATGGTAGTACTCCCGTCGAAGTGATGCTTCCAGTGGGACCGCACATGATTACGATTGAGAAAGAAGGGTATTACTCATTTAATCAAGAGCTGAAAATCACCTCAGATCATACATTAAGAGCGAACCTACGAGAAAAAGACAACCTACTTAAACCTGGACATAAATTTGCTGATTCCCTCAAAGGGGATATTAAAGCTCCTGAGTTAGTCACTTTGATCTCAGGCGAATATTTGATTGGCGAGCACGCATCGAAACAAGTTTTCCTTGATCATGCTTTCGCAATTGGTTCAACCCCCGTAACTGTGGGTCAATTTGAAACCTTTGTGAATCAAACCACCTACCAAACTGATGCTGAGCTACAAAAACTGTGCACAGCAGTCGCCGAATCTGAAATTACCCCGATTGCAGGTAGCTATTGGCGCGACCCTGGTTTTAAGCAGTTGAGCAACTCACCAGTGGTGTGTATTAGCCAAAATGATGCGAAGGCCTATACTCGCTGGCTAAGTAAGGAAACTGGCTATAAATACCGTTTGCCGACTGAAGAAGAGTGGGAAATTGCCGCTCGCGCTGGTACACAAACAGACTATTGGTGGGGAGATGATTTCGGAACTGGGAAAGCGAATACTGGCTGGAGTGGTACACCTTGGTCAAATAAAAGCACCTCTCCTGTGAAGTCTTTCGCTCCCAATGGCCTAGGCCTTTATGATGTTGTCGGTAACGTGTGGGAATGGACAAATGACTCAAGAGGTCAAGCAAAAGGTGGAGCATGGAGCTTCTCCCCTGCAACGGCGGCGGCTTATGGTAATTTGTTTATTGCTCCTGCTACTTCGGCAAATTATGTTGGCTTCAGGGTCATTAGGGAACTTTAGGTAAGCTGAACTAGCCCAACCATTTATATAACAAAGGGGGGAATTCCCCCCTTTGTTATTGCACTCTCGTCGTCTAAAGTGGTGTTGAATATCAAACACGTTTGATATTTGATATCCATGTGGTATCCCTATGAATTTGCAACACCCTCGCAGCATTCATAGAACCTCTTCTGCACGTCGACAAGAAGCAATTCTTGTATTTATGCCAGCCCTTCTTCAGGCTGGCTTTTTTTATGTTCAAATGCCGCTATGGATTACAACCCGCCATGCCATTGGTATTATATCAATATCATTGTTAGGAGAACCCGCTATGGTCAATTTCCTCAGCGCAGAACAAATTTCATTGTTTCAACAGCTTCCGGGATATTGGGGTTGCAAAGATCTTAATTCGGTTTTTGTTTACGCAAACAATGCTTATGGCAAATTAATTGGTGTTAGTGATGCAAAACAGTGCATTGGATTAACTGACTTTGAAATGCCAAGCCCGACAACCGCTTGCGCCGCAGAATTCCAGCAACAAGATCGATGTGTAATCTCCACAAAAAAACCGTTAAAAGTGCTGGATATCCACCCCTATGCTGACGGTTCTTGGCGCGCTCATATTTTCACCAAAACCCCATGGTTCAAGGTACAATTTTTTTCGGGCAAGAGCTAACTGATACCGCGATTTTGGAAGTAGGCCATTGGATATGTCGGGCAACAGGTTTAACGACCACACAGCATTCCACAGGTGTTCTAGAGCCCATTTCCGGGCCCCTAACCACAAGAGAATCTGAGGTTCTTTTTCTTCTGCTTTATGGAAAAAAGCCCAAACACATTGCTCGGGTAATGAAGATTTCGATAAAAACAGTGGAAGGCTATGAAGCAAAATTGCGACATAAATTTACAGCCCACAGTAAAGAGCAACTTATCGATATGGCTCTAGACCAAGGTTATGGCTCAAACATCCCCAAGACCTTGCTCAAAACGCAATTATCCGTGGTACTCAATAGTGAATGCCCCATATAAATGAGGCATTCATTGCGACTGACTTTTAACAAGTAGGCCTTATGGTGCTAAACGTTCAGCGTCCCACTGTTGATCATGTTGCGTAAACAAGAAGCGATCATGCAAACGATGCTCACCACCTTGCCAAAATTCTATCGATTCAACTTTAACGCGATATCCTCCCCAAAAACTCGGAACTGGGATCTCACCTTGTTCAAATTTCTTTTTTAACTCCAAGTATTTACCTTCCAAAATACCACGAGCTGAGATACGACTGCTCTGGCGGCTCGCTATCGCGGCAATTTGGCTATCTTTAGGACGAGAAGTAAAATATTTCATGTTTTCAAAAGCCGACAATTTTTCAGCCGTTCCTGTGATGTGCACTTGTCTCTCTAATGGGTGCCAAGGAAAGTGCAAGCTGACTTTATTGTTGTGTTCAATATGCTGTGCTTTGCGACTGCCTAAATTGGTGTAGAAAACAAAACTGTCTTTTTCGACATTTTTTAATAGCACTATACGTTGGAAAGGTTGTCCATTTTCATCAACCGTTGCCACTGTCATCGCTGTGGGATCGGTAAGACCGGCATCAATGGCCTGTTGCAGCCAAAGGTTAAACTGCTCAATGGGATTTGAAAGCAAATCTTTGCGTCTTAAACCGCCTTTTATGTATTCGCGGCGGATGTCTGAAAGTTCCATCTCTGCTCCTTATGAAATTTTTGACGATTGTGCGCCTATCATCGTCATAACTCAAGAGTGCTAAGGTTCAACAAAATCAGTAATTCACAGCTAAACTCTGTAGAACGTACGCAATAGGAAGTACAATCAATTCAAATGGTGAATAGTAATCTCATGATGAGTGGCAAATCCTTAACATTTTGCTAGACAAGTAATAAAATCAAGCAACTATACCCAAACAACTTACAGTTGTAGCCTCCCTCTACAGCTTTAAGTAGAAAAGGGAAATACACTACGATTAGGCGCAAAGGATAAGCGATGAGCAACAAGAGTTATAACAAACTCTCTTCGACAGAATTGGAGTACGTAGACGACAAAACAGCGGCTCTGCTACTGAACACGCCCAACAGTGCACGCGTGATGCTCTGGGTTATGGTCTGTTTTTTTTTCTTAGCCATCGTCTGGGCCTCATGGGCACAGGTCGACAAAGTGACAGTTGGACAAGGCAAAGTCGTTCCGTCATCGCAAGTTCAAGTGGTTCAAAACTTGGAAGGAGGCTTAGTCAAACAGATATTGGTTCGCGAAGGTGAACGAGTGCAAAAAGGCCAACAACTGTTATTAATTGATGACACACGTTTCCGCTCAGACTACCGCGAACGTGAACAACAAGTCGCTAACCTTACCGCCAGTGTTCTACAGCTATCCGCTTCCATTACTAGCGTGATGATTAACGAAGAAATTGATGATGACAACTGGCAAAATAGCGTCAAAATTGACTATAACAAACTCGCCTTTCCACCGCTGTTAACAGACAACCAACCCGATTTAGTTAATAGACAAAGGGCCGCCTACCGGCAAGATCTTAATAACTTACGCAACCAACTTTCTCTTTTAGATCAACAAGTCAAACAGAAACTACAAGAGTTGGTTGAAATACAAGCGCGCGTGAAAAATTTACGCCAAAGTTATGATTTTGCGAATAAAGAGCTTGAGATCACTAGACCTTTAGCAGACGAAGGTGTCGTGCCACGAATTGAGCTGCTGAAACTACAGCGCCAAGTAAACGATACTCGCCGTGAAATGACCACCAGCGAGCTTAACATCCCAGTATTAAAATCAGCGATTCGCGAAGCGGTGCTCAACCGTATTGATGCGGCTCAAAAGTTTCGCTCACAGCAGCAAGACAAACTGAACGAAGCCCAAGATAGACTTTCAGCAATCACAGAATCAGCCGTTGGGCTTGAAGATAAGGTAAATCGCACTGTTGTGCTATCGCCTGTGACAGGAACGATTAAGACGCTTTACGTCAACACCGTTGGCGGTGTTATCCAGCCCGGTATGGATATTGTTGAAGTAGTCCCAACAGAGGATACCTTGCTTGTTGAAGCGCAAATTGCCCCACAAGACATCGCCTTCTTAAGACCAGAGTTGCCCGCCATCGTAAAATTCAGCGCCTATGATTTCACCAAATATGGCGGCTTGGAAGGGACACTTGAGCATATCAGTGCCGACACAACTCAAGATGAAGAAGGCAAAAGCTATTATTTAGTCCGAGTAAGGACCAATCAAACCAGCTTAGGGCATGATGCTAACCTGCCTATCATCTCAGGAATGACGGCCTCTGTTGATATTATTACGGGTAAACGAACCGTGATGGATTATCTACTAAAGCCCATACTCAGTGCACAAAAAAATGCGCTAAGAGAATAAGGTTCACTTATGCTTTTTAATATATTCATGATTGACGGTTTTTGATGAAGTTTTGGCTGCCACTGGTTTTATTGCTATTTATGCCCTCATCCCCCCAAGCGCTCAACACCAAAGAGCAGCAGTGGGTCGATGCGGTCGCGCTTACCTATGGCACAAGAGCGGGAAATCGCGTCGAAACATGGCGCAAAGAAATTGCCAAGCACCAAAATGCTCCCGAACGTGACAAATTGACCGAAATAAATCGATTTTTCAATCAGCTGTACTTTGTTAATGATATCGATTTATGGGGGAAAAATGACTACTGGGCGACACCACTTGAGTTTCTAGGAAGCAACGCAGGGGATTGCGAAGATTTCACAATTGCGAAGTACTTCTCCCTGCTTGAACTGGGTATCGATGATAAAAAGTTGCGCCTCGTGTATGTTAAAGCCATTGAATTAAATCAGTTTCATATGGTTCTTGCGTACTATTCAACACCCAATGCCGAGCCCTTAATTTTAGACAATATAAACCCTGAGATTAAGCCAGCATCAACACGCCGTGATCTGTTACCGATCTACAGCTTTAACGGTAAAAATTTATGGCTAATGAAATCCAAAAATGGCCAGCTTGCAGGAGACTCTTCACGATTAAGTCTTTGGAATGACTTACGTGAACGGGAACGCTCGCTAAAATTGAATAAACCAATTGTAAGTTACGATGAGTAAGTAATATGACGCTATATAAACAACTTGTCGCGGGAATGATTGCCGTCTTCATTATGCTGATGACTTCAGTCTTTATTATTGAATTCAATACGACCCGCAACAACTTAGAGCAACAGCAGCGCTCTGAAGTCAACAACACCATCAACACCGTCGGTTTGGCGCTGGCACCTTATTTGGAGAAGAAAGATAAGATTGCGGTTGAGTCGGTTATCAATGCCTTGTTTGATGGCAGCTCTTACTCAGTCGTACGATTGATTTTTCTAGACGATGACGAAGAGATTCTGCGATCTTACCCTGTAAAACCTAATAACGTTCCGCAATGGTTTACCAATTTACACCTGTTTGCACCGATCCATGATCAACGCGTTGTAACCAGTGGTTGGATGCAGCTTGCTGAAGTCGAAATTGTCAGCCACCCTGGCGAGGCCTATGCGCAATTATGGAAGGCGCTGATTCGGCTACTTATCGCGTTTAGCGCTATTTTTGTGATTGGCCTTGCCGCCATCGCTTTCATTCTGAAGCGCGCTTTACGCCCGCTGCAGATGATTGTCGAAAAAATGGAGCAAGTCGCACGCAACCATTTTGGTGAACCGCTACCGCGGCCAACGACCAAAGATCTGATTTATGTAGTTGATGGTATCAATAGCATGTCAGCGCAAGTTGAAAAAGCGTTCAAAGCTCAGGCGCAAGAAGCGCAGCAACTGCGTGAGCGTGCTTATATTGACCCAGTTTCTCAACTTGGCAACCGCGCCTATTACATGAGTCAACTCAGTAGTTGGCTATCAGAAAGTGGCATAGGTGGCGCTGCTATTTTGCAAGCAGAGTTTATCAAAGAGCTTTACGAAGAAAAGGGTTATGAAGCAGGCGATGGTATGGTGCGCCATTTGGCTGAGCATCTAAAAGTGTCGATTACTTCACCTGATGTGACTCTGGCACGCATTTCTACCGAAGAGTTTGGCTTTATTTTGCCCAACATGGAAGAGAGTGAACTTAAAATCATCGCCGATAGTATTATGAATTTTGTGCAAGACACTCTAGCCGACCCGACTGGCATGGCATCAGCCAAAGTCTCTTTAGGTGTTGTTCATAATAAAGAACCAAAATCTTCAACGCAGTTACTTTCCTTGCTCGACAACGCGTTAGCCATTGCAACTGCAAATCCAGAGCTGATTTACGGCTTTGTCAGCAGTGAAACCAAACAAACTGTGATGGGTAAACAGCAATGGAAAGCATTGGTTGAAGAAGCTATCCATAACGATTGGTTCAGTTTCCGTTTGCAGTCAGCCAATAATAGCTGGGGACAAACTTTCCACCGCGAAGTTTTTTCAGCAATTGAGCACGATGGCAAACGCTACAGCGCTAACCAATACTTATTTGCACTCGACCAACTCAATGCCAGCCATATTTTTGATGAATATGTTATTGAAACGATGATTCGCAAGCTCGAAACGGGAGAGATAGCCGAACCATTAGCCATTAATATCGCTCAAAGCAGCCTTTCTCAACCCAGTTTTATTCGTTGGGTCACTCAGACTCTGGCGAAGCATCGCTCTATCTGTGAGAACCTACACTTTGAAATACCGGAAAACGCATTCCTCAACGCCCCTCACCATACGGCGCTATTTTGTAATGCCATAAGAGCAGCCGGCGCAGACTTTGGTGTCGATAACTATGGCCGGAATTTCCAATCATTAGACTACATCAACGAGTACCGTCCAAAATACGTGAAACTCGATTATCTATTTACTCACCATCTCGACGATGAAAAGCAAAAATTCACCTTAACGTCGATTTCTCGCACAGCACACAATTTAGGAATCACCACAATTGCGTCAAGGGTAGAAACGCAAACTCAACTTGATTTCCTTTCCGAGCATTTTATAGAAGTCTTCCAAGGCTTTATTGTGGATAAATAAAAAAGGTCAGATGTAATGCAAGACACGCTACTCAATTCGCTTATCTATGTGAGTCGTTATTATGGATTGGCGAATTCCCCAGAAGCACTGATCAACGGCCTACCTTTATCAGATGGGAAACTGACGCCTTTTCTCTTTCCTCGAGCAGCCGAAAGAGCGGGGTTAATCGCCAAGGAAAATCGCTCAGCATTGGATCAAATCCCAAAATTGGTTTTCCCCGTTATCTTAATTTTAAAAGGCGGTGAAGCCTGTGTGCTCAGCAGCATCAACGAAGCGAATCAAGAAGCTGAGGTCGTCACTGCGGAGTCTGGTCTAATCCCCGTAGCTATTCCCTTAGAGGAACTGACTGAACGCTATATTGGCCGCTACTTCATGGTGAAAAAACAGTTTCGCTATGACGAGCGCTCACCAGAAATATTAAAGACCCGTGATGGCCACTGGTTTTGGGGTACGTTATGGCAGTCAAAGCACATTTATCGCGATGTGTTGATCGCTTCCATTTTAATCAATTTGTTTGCCATTGCGGCACCAATGTTCAGCCGTTTAGTGTATGACAAAGTCGTGCCTAACCTTGCGTTTGAAACCTTGTGGGTATTAGCGAGCGGGATTTTTGTGATCTTCTTATTCGATCTGCTCCTCAAACTACTTCGCAGTTATTTTATTGATGTGGCGGGCAAAAAATCTGACATTCTGATCTCTTCTAAGCTCTTTAGTAAAGTGATGGGGATCAGAATGGAGTCTCGTCCTCCCTCTGTCGGTGCGTTTGCGCGACATTTACAAGAGTTCGAATCCATACGCGAATTCTTTACCTCAGCAACCATCTCATCATTGATTGACCTGCCATTTGCACTGCTCTTTTTAGTGCTGATCTGGCTAATGGCGGGCAGCTTAGTGCTGGTACCTATCGCTGGTGTACTGATCATTGCTATCTATTCTCTGCTCATCCAAGCACCTCTACGACGGGCGATTGAAGAGGGCTCTCGACTGGCATCACAAAAATACGCCAACCTGATTGAAAGTTTAGCTGGACTTGAAACTGTGAAACTCTTTGGCGCTCAAAGTCAGTTTCAATATCGCTGGGAAGAAGCGGTCGCGCACATGGCGAACTGGAACATTAAAAGCCGTCGAATTACTGATGGTATTCAAAATACTGCCGGCTTTGTTCAGCAAGCCGCGAACGTTGGCATGATCATATTAGGCGTCTATCTGATATCCAACGGCGATTTAACCATGGGTGGGCTCATCGCCGCAACCATGCTCAGCGGCCGTGCGATTGGCCCAATGGTGCAACTATCATTACTTTCAACACGCTACAACCAAGCCAAATCGTCCTTAAAAATCATTGAGCAAGTGATGCAAATGCCCGATGAGCAAGAAGAAGGTAAACGCTATATTCATCGTCCGATTGTGCAAGGTAAAATTGAGCTAGACAAAATCACTTTTCACTACCCTAATGCGCCTGTTGCATCAATACGTGACTTAAGTATAACGATTCATCCGGGTGAAAAAGTAGCGATCATAGGCCGCATCGGCTCAGGGAAGACCACCTTAGAGCGCCTTATTATGGGGTTATATCAACCGACCGAGGGGAATGTTCGTATTGATGACACCGATATCGCGCAACTGCATCACATTGATGTGAGACGTAATATTGGTTGCGTACCTCAAGACAGCAACCTATTTTACGGTTCAATTCGCGATAACATTACGCTCGGGCGTCCATTAGTTGATGATAGAGATGTGATGGATGCCGCTAACCGAGCGGGAGTTACCGCGTTCACACAGCAAGACCCCGCGGGGTTAGAACGACAAGTGGGTGAAGGCGGCTTGTTGTTGTCTGGTGGTCAGAGGCAAGCGGTAGCCATTGCTCGTGCACTGCTCGGACGCCCACCCGTTTTGCTACTTGATGAACCCACCAGCGCCATGGACAATCGTTCTGAAATGCACATCAAACATCAACTGTCTCAATTGACACCAAGTGAGACATTAATATTAATTACTCATAAAACGTCAATGCTCGATGTGGTTGATCGCGTCATTGTGATGGAGAAAGGCTGTGTCATTGCCGATGGTCCTAAATCGATGGTGTTAAACGATCTCAAACAGGGCAAAGTGAGATCAGTGCAATAGCCACCTTACTAGAAATAGCATAATCAGCAAAAAACGAGGCAAAATGCCTCGTTTTTTGCTTAGCACTCTGAGATAAGAATGTTAGATCCCTCCGACATCTTCATCTTCAAGCATCGAGGCACATTTAATCTCATACTGGTTAAATGAGAAAATACTAGCGCCATGAGCCCGCTTGGTGATGATCCGCTCATCATCAAATTGCACCGAAACATGGGTATAAACTTTATTTTTGACTTCGATCGTATTCATTTCGAGCAATTGATCAAACTCCTCTCCCAGCATATCCAACGCCAATTTTGCTTTTTCTAAACGATCATTAGTCTGTTTCTTAAATTCATCAATTTTTAGCAGTTCCTCTTCCGAGCGTTCCGCTTTAGGCTTTTTCTTAAATTCAATCTCACGGCGGATCACTTCCATCGTCGCTTCTTGCGCTTGTTTATAATGCTCTTTGTGTTTCGCGACCCGTTCTTTATACACAGCATAACGAGCAAAAGCCTGCACAGCCGTGGCGGTATCGCCTTCAACGCCTAGATTGAAGCAAACGATCTTACCACCAACTTTCGCGTGGCCACCGCTGAGCGTGCCTTGCTTCTCTTTACTATCTAATACTTTTAGATCATTGCCACAGCGCAATTCATTACTCATGCTGTGAACCGCTAAATTAATATCATCTGCCGCTTGCAGTTCGCTAAATTGAGCATAGTTAGCCGTGATAGAGCCTCCTGATTTGATAATGCATGTTCTTGCTTCATCATCAAACACCGTATGGCCAATAATGCCTTTACCAACATCAATATTACCTTGGGCTTGAACATCAGCAGACTCAACAAACCCACCGATGGTGATTGAGCCCGTCGCTCTCACGATCATCCCAGGCTCGACATCGCCCGTGATGACAACACATCCTTTAAATTTCACGTGGCCAGTCGCTACACTGACGTTGTTTAAACATAAAGCGTTATCGACATCAACCGTTTTACTTTTCAGGATAGGCATGCCCGCTTGACTGGCCAGTAGCACATTCGGGTCATTGGGTGAGATGTAAGACCCCTTTCCTGCAACTAAGGCCGAGTCTTTACCTGGTTTAGGATCCAGTACTTTTCCCTGCACGGTATAGCCTGGCGTTCCTTTTGTTGCAGGAATTCGACGCATCACTTCATCATCTTGACCAACAGTGATGGTTTCACCTAAGTTGCGCATATCAATTTTGTTCTGTCCTTGCTTTTTGGTCGGTGCTAACACGCGCTTACTGACATCCTCAACCAAAGGAATAAATTGTGCGTCTTTACCTTGAATGGGTTCACGCCCCTGCGCAACAGGCTGAGTATATACCTCCCCTGGCTTCAAGGTATTACTTACCATTAACACTTTCTTTAAAGCCAGTTTGTTGATGCCTTTTGTCACATGGGAGTGAGCCAATGCATACACCAACTCACTACCGCGCAATGCTCTGCCCCCATATGCACCCGTCACGACCATGCTGGCTAACATATCTCGATCACTAAATTCAATCTCCACCGAAGCGTTCTTTTTCTCTGCAATGGTGATTCCAGAGAATGCTTCACCCTTACCCTCTTTTGCACAGTTGATAAAGCGGGTAACTTCAGTTTCATTTAAGAAAAATGTCGATGCAGATAACTCAAACAATGCTTCTTTCAAGCCTGCTTGGTCAAAATTTTTGTCGATGGACTCCGTCCCAGGCAACTGGGCAATGACTTGTTTTTTGTCCTCTGAAAGCGAAATTAAGCGTTTCCACATACTACTTAACCCATATGGTTAGATTCCGTTCGTATGGCAGTGTATACAATTTACAGTATGGACTAAATCTTTAGGCAACTAAATTAAGGGCTACATCACTTAGTCACGACGAAACGAACCGTACAACCTAAAAATAAACGAAAGAATGAGTTACGCAGAATTTTACAGTGTAAATAATCTGTTCAGTATTAAGACAATATCGGAAAATCATGTTTACTGTTAAAGGCGTAAGTCACCTTAACAGTGCAACCATTTTTTGAATATTCCAATGACTCACACAATTTAGAGACCAAAATAATCCCTCGACCATGTGTACAGTTGCCGTCTGCAACCGTATGTTGGTATTCAAAGCCTTCACCATTATGCTCGAGTGAAAAGCTCAATTGTCCCACCGTTGGGTCATAATCAATGTCTAGTTTAATCCATAACGATTCATCTAACTCATCCATACACTCTTCACGTCGTTGGTAAAAAGTGAGAAATCCATCTGGGTCATCTTTTAGTGAAGAGTTAAGTTTTAATAACCCATGCTCAATGGCATTAGCAAACAGTTCTGACAATACAGAGCAAACGAGATCAAGATGCTCACCACCACTGATAAAACCGCGAACAATGTTACGCATCTCGACCATAACTGAAATCTTTTTAAGAATTGAAGCAGGAAAAAAGAGATGGCTTTGCATTGGTATATGACTAAGAAATCGGTTTTTTTGCGACGCTAATATTTCATTATTATTGGTAATTGGAAATGTCATTGAAAGAATTGAGAGATCATCACCATGGCCACGATTGGAAAACTGGCATACTTCATCATACAAATCTGAAATCTGAGTCTTAACGTTCCGTTGCAAAACTTGTTCGAGTCGCAACTGGCCAAATTGTTCCCCGTTTTCATTCATCGCTTCGGTAATACCGTCGGTATAACAGAGGATAGTTTGGTTAGGTTTTAATTTGAGATGAACTAAATTTACTTCAAATTCATCAGCATCCAGAACTCCCAGCGGCATATGTGTGGAAACGAGACGACGAACGATGTTGCTTTCTTCATCCAGTAGATAACCATCAGGCAAACCACCTCCCCACCACGAAACCTCGAAGCCATTGGCTCGTATCTCAAATACACTGGCCGCAAGCATCATGCCAACAGGCAAAAACTTTACTAGCGCACTATTAAGTTCAGCGACCATTTCGCCAAGCGACATCCCTTTTTCAGCCATTGAAAAAAACGTACGCGTGGCAGGGATCGTTGAAATCGCGGCGGGTAATCCATGCCCAGTGGCATCAGCGATCATGACGTACACGCCACCATAGGGCCGATTCGCCACAATGATGAGATCACCATTAAAAATGGTCGAAGGTGTGGATATATAACTGATGCCATAGATATTGTTGACTTTTGCACTCATCTCCTCCATTAAGTTGGTGAAAATGGATTCGGCGATGGCGTAGTCATATTGTACTTGTTCGTTGAAATAATTGAGCTTATCTCGCTGCTGAGTCACTTCATTATGCATTTTCACAATACGGTAATGAGCCTGCACTTTGGCCAGCAGTACGCTTCGCTCTACTGGTTTAAGAATAAAATCATCGCCCAGCGATAAACAGCGTTCAAATGAATCATGATCATCAAGCACAGTCAAAAATATAATTGGGATATGGTGATTTGGAAAAGAGTCTCGGATCTCTTTTGCGGTGGTGAAACCATCTTTAACTGGCATCATCACATCCAACAAAATAACGTCGGGTAAGACGTCCATGACGAGCATCGCCTCAACAGCATCAGCGCCATTTTCGAAGGTATCGATATGCTCTGCAATAGGCAATAAGATAAACCGACAGAGCTCTCTATTTGATTTATGGTCATCAACAATCGTTACGCGCATCGGCTTATTCCTTAAGCATTATTCGATACTAAATTTCTTATCAAATCGAGAAATCAGTAAAACTTTCCTTATTTGAGGTAAGGTGTTAGTAATTCGGATCATGCCATCACTTTGCTCAAGATATTTCTGCATATTGAGCAACATGCCAAGACCAGCACTGTCAATATAGTCCACCTTGCGTAAATCAATGGTGAATCTAAAGCCTCGGTAAGGTGAATAGCTATTACGAAATTCTTTAACTAGGTTAAAGCCAAAGGCCCCCTCAATTACGATCGTAATGTGCTTAGTAGTGCTATCTATTACCGTTTCTATACTCATCATATTCTCCTAAAACAGCTCGACTTCGCCTTCATCCATATTGGTTTGATTTGCAGCAGGAGCACTTCTATTGTGCAAGCGCTCTGTCAATTGGTGAAGTTGTTCTGCCCATGCTGCTTTAGTCATGCTTTGTGTTAGTAAAGCGTTCAATAGCTCATTTGCTTCCTGCAAATAATCAATAGACGCATGCGCATAATCACTTTGTTGAACCACAATGTCAGCAAATTGAAGGGCACGGATGCCATTACTCACTTGCTGGGTTAATTCTTGTCCTAATTCTTGAATTTTTTGCACTTCTTGCTCTATTTCTATATTCACTTGCTGAACGCCATGCAGCATGTGATCCACATTTCCTTTAGACTCAATTATGAGTGTCATGTCTATCGAGGCCATATCGCCAACGGTTTTGTTTGCTTGCAGCACCGTTTGTTGGGCAACATTAATTTCAGATTCAATTTGGGTATTCAGCGTTCTTGCTTTAACCGACAAATCGCGCACCTCTTGAGCCACGACCGCGAAGCCTCGCCCCGCCTCGCCTGCTCGAGCCGCTTCAATCGCCGCATTCAATGCCAATAAGTTGGTCTGTTCCGATAAGTTTCGGACTTGATTAAGTAATTTAAAGACCGCATCTAGCTGTTCTGACATATCGTGAATACTGTGTACCGCTGAAATACTTTTCTCCGAAATGTCTACTAGAATCTGAACAAAACCGTCAATAATTGCCTCAGTTCTTGGCAACACGGTGGTAAGATCATATTCACTACCTTGGTTAGCCAATAAATTATTGACCAAGGTACTCGAAACTTGGCTCTGCTTTTCACTGATGTCTTGCAAGCTAAAAAATGCGTTGTTTAATGTCTCTACTGAGCCTTCAATCACGGTGTGCTGCATGGTTAAAGGGCTACTCACTTTAGGTAGCGTCTCTTTGAACAGTTTTTCAATACTCTGTAGATGTTGCTGCGTTTCAAGAGTGGACTCTTCTTCAACCTTATTTTGGTTGGCTTTAGCTTTGTTTTGTTCACTAAAATTCATGGACAATACTAGCCAAGGTATTGCTGCCGCAAAAATCACCAGTCCTATGCTCCATAAATTAGGGGAGTGAAGCATGACGGCAAAAAGGGCCATTAGCTGCAAAACTAAAGCTAAAATATATTTTGCTTTTGGTGTCACTGTTTTATTTATCATCACCCATTCCTTGCTTATCTATGTTGAGCTTATTTAATGAGACAACACTAGCGATAGAGTTCATCACAAATCCATTGTGGTATGGCATTTAACGCTTTGATATTCTGTGTTGCGCCAATCTCTACTGCCGCTTTGGGCATTCCCCACACCACTGATGTTTTTTCGTCTTGAGCTAAAGTCAATGCGCCACACAACTTCATTTTGAGCATGCCTTGCGCTCCATCTTTACCCATCCCGGTTAAGAGGATACCGATGGCTTTGTCTCCCACATTTTCGGCGACCGCATCAAACATCACATCTACTGAGGGTTTATGACGATTGACCGCAGGTCTATCGTCAACTTGACAGTAAAGGTGAGTGCCTTTTTTTATCACCATCAGATGCTTATCTCCGGGAGCAACATAAGCACATCCATTCACTAAAGGCGCTTGATTAGCGGACAACTCTCTTACCTCTACGGCGCTACAAAGATTCAAACGCTCTGCAAAGGGGCGAGTAAACATCGCACTGATATGTTGAGTGATCACGATCGGTGGCAACCCGGCTGGTAAAACAGAGAATATGCTTTTTAATGCTTCTGTTCCGCCCGTTGAGGCTCCAATCGCGATCAACTGATAACGCGCCCCTTGGTGGCTAGCCGCTATCAGTTCGACCTGATTAACCGCAGCAGAATGATGCGCTTGAACGACATTGGCCCCTGCCGCCATTTTTATTTTGTCGTTCACAAGTTCCCTATAACTTGCCATTTCAGCCGTATTTTCGACCGACGGTTTAGGGAAGTAATCCACTGCACCAAGCTCTAATGCTTCTAACGTGGCTTGCGCGCCATGCTGGGTCAAGGTTGAAATCATCACCACCGGCATAGGGCGTAACCGCATGATATTTTTTAAAAATTGCACGCCATTCATCTTTGGCATTTCAATATCTAGCGTTAGCACATCAGGATTGTGCTGCTTGATAAGCTCTCGGGCTTGGTAAGGGTCTTGTGCCATTGCGACAACGTCTAACATGGGGTCAGCATTAATCAGCTCGCAGAGCAGTGCTCTAAAAACGGGAGAATCATCGACAATCAACACTTTGATTTTTTTCATTTAAATAACTCCACATCATCACTCTCTTTATGCGCTTTACGATCTAACTGCGTGGCATAAATCTTTTCTTGAAAACTTAACTGGTTCACTTCAGTTAATGGAATTCTTTTTAACCACACTTTACCTGTCAGAGGTTCGAAAATGACTTTTCTCGGTTCGTCCCCCCCCAAGTCACTGGCTTCAACAATAAGCCTTTCTTGCTCAACATAGTTTTTGATAAAATCTATATTTTTCTGGCCAATCATGGCCTTAAAACCCAGCATTTGTGCGCCACCAAACAGCTTGACGCGTAAGCACCTACGCTCGGCACCCATTTTGATCAATTGGTTAATCAGTAACTCCATTGCGTAACAACCATAACGAGAAGCCGTGGACTCAATTTCATCTGGATGCCAGTGATCAATTTGCGAATGCTGATCAAAAGGTAATAAAAAATGGTTCATCCCCCCGACTTTGGCCTCTCGGTCCCACATACAAGCCGCTACGCAAGAACCGAGCCCAGTGTAAATTACCTCTTGTTGCATAGTGCTATACAACCCACCGGGTAGCACCTTAACCCAATCCACTTTCTGCTTGGGATGATGAAATCGACTGAAATTCCGATTATCTGTTGCCAAATACATCGCTAACGAGGCCATTAATTGTTCCTCATTTTTTCACGTAAATGGTGTGGCCGAGATGATGAAAAACATCAGCACAGCGCCCCACACTTTCTGAATGACCCAGAAATAAAATCCCATTCGGTTTCAACCATTCATAGAACCTTTCGAGCAAAGCCTCCTGAGTGGGTTTATCAAAGTAGATCATCACATTTCGGCACGAAATGAGGTCTAAATTCTTAGGTAACGTCCAAGGAGATAATAAATTCAGTTGCTGAAAATGGACAAAACGTTGCAATTGACTGGCGATTTTTATTTTTCCCTGTTTGATACCGCGCCCTTTTACAAAGCACTTTTTGAGATAGTGCTGTGGAATAGTAGCCACAGCCTCATCGGTATAAATGCCCGCTTGCGCATGTGCCAAAACCTGTGTGTCTAAATCTGTTGCGTAGATATCAATATTATCCGCGAAATCAAATAAACCGCTGCTGTATAGCGACGCAATAAAACTGTATGGCTCTTCACCGCTAGAGCATCCAGCAGACCAAATTTTAGGATGACGCACGCCCTGTGATCGCCACTCATCGAGCAGTACTTTTTCCAAAAACTCAAAGTGATGATACTCGCGAAAAAACTGGGTTTTGTTAGTCGTTAACGCATTGATGAAGTTGATCCGCTCTCGCTCATTATGCTCAATAAGCTCCTTGTAATCACAGAAACGCTGAATCCCCAGTCGACGCATCTGACGGCTCAAACGGCCGTAAACCATCGCGCGCTTCGCATCTGATAAGTAAATGCCGGCCGTTTTGTGCATAAACCACTGGATGAATTTGAAATCCTTTGCAGTAAGTTCAAACTCTTGATCATGGTTCACCGTGATTGGATGGCTATCCATTAAAACTCTTCCCATTCATCTCCATCCTCATTGAGATTGAGCCCAGAATTGGCAACGTTATTGGTGGCTCTAATGCCTGCCACTTTCTTGACCTTGGGTTTGGGTTGATGGGCGGAGATGGCTGTTCTTTTGGGCTCGAACGTTTTGATGTTGTCATCGGTGGTGAAATAGCTCATCAAGCTAATCAGCTCTTTCCCTTCATCTTTCAACGATTGGCTGGCCGCAGAGGTTTGTTCAACAAGAGAGGCATTTTGCTGCGTCATCTCATCCATGGCTGTAATTGCACGATTGATTTCGTCAATGCCCGTCGATTGTTCAATACTTGATGATGCAATTTGGGCGATGAGATCAGATACTTTTGCTACAGCGTCCACAATCTCATTCAATGTTGCTCCTGACTCATCAACTAAACGCGATCCCTCTTCTACTTTCTCAACACTATCTTTAATCAGCCCTTTAATCTCTTTCGCCGCTGCTGCGCTGCGCTGCGCAAGGTTCCGAACCTCTCCAGCAACAACAGCAAACCCACGCCCTTGTTCTCCGGCTCTTGCCGCTTCTACCGCTGCGTTCAAAGCCAATAAATTGGTTTGAAAGGCTATCTCGTCTATCACTCCAATAATATCGGCAATCTTCTTACTCGAACGATTAATTTCCGACATGGCCGAGATCGCTTGCCCCACCACTTCACCACCTTTACTGGCTTTTTTGGCAGCATCACTCGCTAGATCGTTCGCACCTTTGGCGTTATCTGCATTTTGGCGCACGGTCGCTGTCATCTCTTCCATACTGGCGGCCGTTTCTTCTAAATTGGATGCTTGAGCTTCCACCCGTTGGCTCAAATCATTATTGCCTTGCGCGATTTCCGTTGACGCCGTAGCCACTCTGGCAGAAGAAATGGTGATTTTTTCAACCATATCGCGCAGGTTAGCAATCGAGGTATTGACCGCATTTTGCAGTTGACCAAACTCACCTTGGCTACCCTCTTCCATCTTGGTATTCAAATCGCCATCCGCCACTTTACTCATGACGTCAATACACTGAGCCAGCGGTGAAACTAAGGTATCAAGCAAGTTATTAATCCCCTCGCCTAACTCCCGCATAAATCCGCTGTACACCGTGGTATCAATTCGTTCATTCAACTGCCCTGCGATCGCTTTTTGAATGAGGCTCTCTACTTGGTATTGACCATCTTGTTGTTCGGTAATATCGATCCATTGCAATGCAGGGCCAATGTATTCCCCTTTGTGATTGTGCATCGCAATACAAGTTAAATTAAATTGCAGCGCCCCCACTTTGATGTTGGATGAAAATGGCAAACGATCAGGGTTGGCAATAATGCTACGTTGATGGCCCGGATTTTTATGAAAGATATCGATATTTTGTCCGACCAGATTATTGACGTCAAAGCTTGTTAATACTGTCCTCAACTCACTTTCTCTTGTACGCATCAACTTGGTCAATGAAGGGTTTAAGTATTGAATAATACCCTCTTTATCGGCCATCATTAGGTTGGTTGTCATCCCCTCGACTGCCGAAGCTAAGCGGCCAATTTCTTGCTCTTTTGCAATCTCTTGAGTGACATCACGCCACTCTAATGTGTTCCCGATATAAATACCGTCTTCATCAATAATGGCGCCAACATTAAGCTCGATCTTCACTCCTTTAATCGTAATCATGGTAGTGAAAGGCAAGTTGGCTGGATTAGACAACATTTGGCGTTGATGCTGTGGATTGACGTGAAAACCATCGATGCAGTAGCCAATCAATGACGACTCTTCAGCTTTAAAATCAGGCCAGACACTTTGAAAAAGCACTTCATGCTGCTTGAGTAGAATCAATGACTGCTTATTGAGATAGGTGATTTGAAAATCTCGGTTAATCATCATCAATGCGGTTTTTGCTGCATTAAGAGCAGAAAGAAGCTGCTGATTGGAGAGCCCTTCATTCTCATCGACCAATGGATCTTCTATCTGCTCAACAAATTTTTTTGGTTCTGGTTTGCGGTTCCAAAATGCCATGAGTATTCCCTCACAAAATAGCGTCTTCTACGAATGTCTGATTTAACCCAGGTACATCAAAAAGGGTCTCGATATTAATTAGGATCAAATGACCGTTAGCCACACTAGCAATTCCCTTCATAAATTGTGGTTCAACCGTGGTGGATAAGGCTGGTACAGGTTTTATCTCTTCAGCGGCTAAGTCATACACTTCTGAAACACCATCGACAATAATGCCGAGCGGATTGCGTTGCGCGTCATTCAAAACGATAACAACTGTCGTGGCCCCAATCTGTGCAGGTGGCAGATGAAAACGAATTCGAAGATCAACAATCGGTACGTACTCACCACGAATATTGAGTAAGCCAACTAAGTAATCCGGTGCATTGGGTACAGAGCGCACATCACTCCAGCCGCGAACTTCTCGGACCTCAAGGATTGGCACAGCGTACTCATCGTTATCCAGCACGAAACTAAGAAACTCTTGTTTAGACATCAGGGTTCCTCACTCAGTATTCGGTGCATATCAAGGAGCCCTTGGGTATCGAGCAGTGACATGACCTCTTCGCCAACATTGAGCAAACCGAGCGAATACGCAGCGGCAGGTGTTTCCCCCACGGCTGGAAACAGCACATTATCTCCCTGGCCAATCACATCACTCACTGCATCAACGACTAAGCCCATAATACGAGGCCGCTCTTGTTGAAGGCTACGAAGTACCAACACCACAGTCGTGGGAAAGTAGCCACAAGCCTCCATACCAAATCGAAGGCGCAGATCGATAATAGGCACAATCATACCGCGTAAATTAATCACACCTTTCACAAAGCTAGGCGCGCGAGGAATAGGCGTAGGTGGCTCCCACACTCGAATCTCTTCAACATCTTGAATTGCCACCCCGTACAACTCGTTCGCTAACCGGAAACTCAGAAAATCGGCCTCACAGCTTCTTTCTTCATACACAGCATTCAAAACACTCTGTGTTTGATTCTCTTGTTGATGATTTGGTGAATAATCATATTCCATGGCTCTTCTCTGTCACCTTCACTAAGCGGCAATAATCTTGGGAGATAAACTTGAACGTCGATTCGAGTACGTGGAGATTAACCCTTGAATATCTAAAATGAGCGAAACGGAACCATCTCCCAAAATCGTAGCTCCTGATATGCCTGCCACTTTGCAGTAATTTGACTCTAAGCTCTTTATAACCACTTGCTGCTGGTCTAGCAGCTCGTCAATCAATAAGCCAACGCGGCACCCTGCGGCTTCAACAAAGCAGAGTATTCTATCGGGCAAAGCACCACTTGGTCCCATTTCCAGTTCATCTTGCAGACGTAAGATAGGAATGTTTTCGTCACGAAGTCGGTACAGCTCAACCCCACCAGCGGCATACTTCACATTAGCTAAGTTGATTTGAATAGATTCGATAATGGTGAGCAGTGGGATGATATAAACCTCCCCTCCTACTTTGATCAATTGCCCATCGAGAATGGCTAAAGTGAGTGGTAAACAGATAGTGAAATGGCTGCCTTTACCTAATGTGGATTCGACATCAATATGCCCACCCAACTCTTCGATATTACGTTTTACAACATCCATACCGACGCCACGACCTGAAATATCAGACACTTGTTCTGCTGTTGAAAACCCTGCTGCAAAAATAAGGTTAAGGATCTGTTTGTCGGTGATCTCTTCACGCTGTGTATCTTTAGGTAATACACCTTTTTCTAGCGCCTTTTGAAATATTCTTTCACAGTTGATTCCAGCGCCATCATCTTTCACTTCGATCACTATCGAGCCACCTTGATGATAAGCATGTAGTTCAATGGTGCCGATTTCTGGTTTGCCTTGTTCAAGGCGAATGTGTGGCTGCTCAATTCCGTGGTCAATACCATTTCTGACTAAATGAACCAATGGATCAACAATACGTTCAAGGACGGTTTTATCGAGCTCGGTATGCTCGCCAATGATGTTCAGTTCTACTTTTTTTTCAAGTCGGCCGCACAAGTCTCGCACAAGGCGAGGAAAGCGGCTAAAAGCAAAGCTCATCGGCAGCATGCGAATATTGAGCACATTTTCTTGTAAATCTTTACTGTTTTGCAAAAGCTGAACTAGGCCTGCTTGCAACTTTTCTAATTTATCCATGGTGAAATCGTTGCCGATTTCGGTCAGCATTGATTGGGTGATAACAAGTTCCCCAACCAAATTAATCAGGCTGTCGACTTTCTCAATATCGACGCGAATAGAGCTTACGCTGGATTCTGCTTTAGCCACTTTGGGCGCAACAGCGGGCGTAGACTCTATTGATTTTATGAGATCGATGGGTTTTATGAGATCAACTTGCTCTGCCGATTCGGTAGGGGGAACAGCGTTCGCATGAAACGTAGGTGGCACCTCGGCCGAAGATTCCTCACTCTCGCTGATCATACCTTGGGTCGTCGATTCTTGTACTAAAGGTTCAACAATTAAGTCACATTCATCTTCAACCCATTCAAAAATTTCGCGAATATCACTCTCTTGCACTTGGCTACTGAGAAAAATAGTCCAGCTTAAATAACAAAGCTCAGCCTCTATTTCCACCAATTCGGGAAGGTGCTCAAGCTGAGCTTCCGCCCTGCACTGATCATCCAGTTCATAAAGCTCTCGCAGCAACCGAAGTGGATCATTACCACTGAAATAAAGTTCTCTATGCGGAGTAAAAACGACTTTCCAACCTAAGTTGTTCTCGTTGTCAGAAGCCTTTAAGAGCGATGACGTCTGTTCATCTTCGGCGTCAAGCGGGTGATGGTCTGCTAGCTCATGATCAACCGTTGAATTGTCAGCAAGTAAAGCATGCAGTGACTGGCTGACTCTCTGCTGAAGCTCACTATCAACCTCACCGTGGCTCTCATGCCCCGCGAGCATATTGCGAATGCAATCACCGCTTTTCAGTAAAATGTCCACACTTTGAGCGGTGAGAGTTGATTTTTCGTTACGGACGAGGTCAAGATACGCTTCGACAGAGTGGGTAAATTCACTGATATCCAGTAAACTAAAGGTCGCAGCGCCACCTTTAATCGAATGGGCAGCCCGAAAAATGGTATTAATAGTCTCTTTCTCAACCTGATTAGGGTCAAGATTAAGCAGTACATTTTCAAGCACTTCAAGATTTTCACGACACTCTTCGTAAAACATCTTGCGCAACAGTTCCATGTCTAAAGCCATAGATCTTCCTGCCAGTTAACGTCGTTTAACGAATGAAGCTTTTAATAAAATACGGTGTTCTATATGACCCGTTTTAGTGTTTTCAATAGCGTCTCAGGGTTGAACGGTTTGACCAACCATCCTGTAGCTCCCGCGAGTTTTCCTTCTTGTTTCTTTTCCATACTCGTTTCAGTGGTTAACATCAAAATAGGTATAAACTTATATTGAGCATTACCACGTATTGCTTTAACTAACTCAAAACCACCCATCACTGGCATGTTGACGTCCGAAATAACAACATCAAATTTGGTTTGTTGTGCCTTACGTAATGCATCACTTCCATCAGTAGCGGTTTCAACGTCATAGCCTGCATCTTTCAATGTATGGCTTAGCATTTGACGAATTGAAACCGAATCATCAACCGCGAGGATCTTTGTCATAGCCCCTTCCTTGCAAAATCTCATTACTCTGCGAACAAGCTTTCTAAAGCCAGTAGCGCAATACCTTCATTGAGCGTGTTTGTTGCGTTAACTAAAGTGATCTCAATTCCAGCTCGCTCTGCTGTCATAAACAAAGAAGCAAGCAGTTGCAGACCGGCAGCATCCACGCTATTAACTCGTGATGCATCTATCGTTAAAGGAGGAGTTAGGCTTAGCCATTGAAGATAATTTGCTTTGGAATCTAGTACCGTTGAAATTTCCAAAGACTCCGCCAACAAAAAATCCATATCTCATCCTTACGTACTATTTATATTCTATTTTTTAGGAGAACACCTGACTTTGAGTGTAGGAGGGAATACTCATTAAGCAAATGATTGAACACGTTAGGAACAAAAATAAAAACCTCACAATAAGGGGGACCGTATGGTTAACTCATTAATATAATTTGGATTTTTTATTCTGTGACTAGAACAAAAAAATCCTACTCTTAAGACGTAAGTAGTAGGACTTTTTTGTCATATGACAAGCACAGTACACCTGGAGAAAGTGTCTGCTCTTACATTATTCACGCTTTACACTGTAAATTGGCTGCAGTTCATTGCGTTGAATGATCAACTTTACAGTGTAAATCATCTAATAGTCGATTGAGGTCATGACGGAGGGTAGCCTCAATCATTTTCCGTCCAGTGAGGTTTAATTGACTGGCACACTCTTGCCAGCTTTTCCTTTGCAATACTTTGGCAATAAGTACATCAGATAACAGTGATAGAGCAGCTTTATCCAATGAAGTAATTAGCCGATGAATCCATACACTCACACTCTCATAATCCGCACCGCCTTGTGCGTAACAACGTAGCAATGAATAAGGTAGGAAATTAACTTCATTTGAATCCGCGCATGCGACACGATCTCGGACTAATGGCAAGATGGCCCGAACCAAAGCCGGCTCTAAACTTTGCAACGAATCAGATAGCGAGAAAATGAAATGCTGTTCGAAAATCTGTTCTGCCCGAGTTAACCAATCCAATTTTTCCGCTTGAACCATGATTAAGGAAAAACAGCCACTCGCACTGTCTCTGTGGCTCCCTAGTTTTATCGGAACAAATTGGTTCTTAGCCCAAAAAGCCATTAAATCGCTCGTTACGCCAAAACTCGTCGCTAAATAGTCGGCATCATTTTCCAACATGCACGCTTCAATCAAGCGGCTGCCTAACCCTTGATTTTGTAATTCGGGATGAACTGCAATACGCATGATGCGCTGACAAACACTCTGCGCTGCCTGCGTAATACCTACTTGATTAGCTAAGCAAACAGGAACTAGATGACCTTTAGGACGCCGCTTTCCTCGTTGGATCTCTTCCACTAAAGCGCTACAAAGCCCACCTTCACGAACTGTCAGCAAACAACCGACACAAACCTCGCCTACCATTGCAGCAACTAGCTGAACTTTATCGTCCGCTAAAAAATGAAATAGATCGTTCGGTGATGTCTGGTAATGAGCATTCACTAATAACGAAAAAATAGCGGCTAAGCGTGTCGGGTTGGCAATGAGTTGAGCCTTATCCAGATGCTCAATGTTAAGTGTCGCTAACTGTTCTGATGTCATCGTCGGCAATGTAGCTAAATCATAATGAAGGAGGAAAGTATCGTAATGCCACGCTTCTAACGGATCACCCTGACGCCAACGGATCGGCTGATCTAAATGGAGAGTTCGAGTCCCAGCTCGATGGTGTGCTAACCAAGTTTGAAACTTAAGCGTGAACCCTCTCCCACACCCTTCGTAGCCATGAATGGTGGTAGAAAAGACCGCACGATGATAGTGTTCAACCCAGTTTTTTAACATTGATAAAGGCAGCGCGGCCGCTTCATCTACCAATAGGAGATCACACTGTGGCCGATGCAAAATCAGCTCATCCGGTGCCACAAACGTCAATGACGAGTTTTGCCAAGTAAGGGATTGTCTGGTGACGTGAGCGCCTGCTAAACCTTTAGCCGCATGTTCAAATATCGGCGCTACGGCATGGATTGAGGGTGCCGTGACCACAATATCTAATGAACGAGACGCCATCAATTTAGCCGCAGCAATACCAAGCGCACTGCTTTTCCCTCGTCCCCGATCGGCAGTGAGAACCAATGGTCGCTTGCGATGCCCATCCATAACACGAAGAATTGCTGAAACCGCATCAACTTGCTGTTCATAAATCGGTGATTGAGAACTGACTCGTGGATAAACGGGTAAAGGAGGGCAAGGTTGATTCTGTTCTATAACAACAAGCTGTTCCAACGCTCGCGTTAACCAGCGCTCAGCAAAAGAGTCATTACGCTGAGGGGCTTCAATGATCAACAGTAACCCACCACCGACCAGTGAACCCAGCGCAGCACTGAAACTGTTCGCATCAAAACCATGGTGATTGTCACAAATAAGTAAATGGCATTCTTGACCAAGAAACTGCTGCCCTTTGTTGAAGGGGGCATAACGAACGCATGGTAACGGTTCTCCACCTAACTGAAATATGGCTTGCCCCTCATTTTTTGCGAGAAAATGCATAAGCACGTGTTGTTGCCATTGAGGCTCACCACGGATTAAGAGCCCCATACGCCATAGGCTATTCTCAGCCTGCACCATCAAATCATCTAAATAAGCCGCTATCATGTTCATATTTACGCCACCTCGCTGAAACGCAATGGTAGCACAGCCGCTATAATCACTGTGCGTCGTTAAAAATATTTTTCTTTACGACAAATTATATTTGCTTTAATCGTGACCATTTTTAACTAATTATTCACCTACACCCCAGTACACTTCTGGGCTATTTAAGGAATTCAAATGCAATGAAAACTTTCATCAAAGGATTGGTTTTGGCAGCAGCTCTAACTTCTTCACACGTAAGCGCAGACAACAAAACACTCAACGTTTATGCATGGGGAGGATATCTTCCAGAAAAATCCCTCAAGCAGTTTGAGCAGCAGGAAGGGGTAACGATTAACTATTCGACCTTTGAAAATAACGAGTCAATGTATACCAAGCTCAAGTTGCTCAAAGGTGGCGGTTATGATGTGGTTTTTGCCTCAGCGTATTTCATTGAAAAAATGGGACGTGAAGGGTTACTAACCGAGCTGGATCATGCACAAATCCCGAACATGAAAGATGCCATGCCTTCACTACTCGGCCAAGCACACGATCCCAAAAATAGTTATTCCCTGCCCTATATTTGGGGGATCACTGGCCTCAGCTATAACGAAGCATTAGTACCAGAAGGTGTCTCTCGCTGGGCTGATTTGTGGGATAAGAAATATAGCCAACAAGTGATGTTGATTGACGATATTCGCGATGTCTTTGGTATGGCGCTGATCTTAAATGGCTTCAGTATTAATACAAAAAATGAAAAAGAGATTGAAAAAGCCTACCAATCATTGGTCGCGTTAAAAGATAATGTACTGTTGTATAACTCTGATGCGCCACATGTGCCTTATGTCTCAGGTGAAGCAGCGTTAGGGATGCAATGGAACGGGAATGCCTACCAAGGCCAAGTTGAGATGCCAGAGCTAAAATTTGTAATGCCGGAAGAAGGCGCAGTCTTGTGGATGGATAACTTTACTATTCCATCAGGCAGCAACAACAAAGCGTTGGCGCATAAATTCATCAACTTCATGTATCAAGCAGAGAACCAAGCTGAGATTGTGAATAGCTTAGGTTATGCATCGGCAACAAAAAGCGGCCGAGCGTTGCTTCCAGCAGAACTTCGCGACAATCCAACGATTTTTCCAGCCGATGAAGATATGGCTAAAGGGGAATTCATTAATGATGTTGGGCCTGAAGCGCTCGCTATCTACGAAAAATACTGGCAGCGTTTAAGAAATCAATAGATTCGAGCTGAATAGACTTAGTTACTAAAAAACCCGCCGTGGCGGGTTTTTTATTCTTTACATGATGGATGCTTAATCAAGCTTAGATTGAATAAAATCTAATATTTCTTGCACCGTAGCATCATCCACCTTTTTCAAATTAAGCGCTAAATTACTGCCTTTACGACTGTAACTTACGCGGCCTTTGATCAGATCAATTTTTACATGCTCAGTGCGCTTAGGTGGCAACAACTCTTGTATCCAAGACTCAATTGTCTCTGTGACTTCTTTCGTCAATCGGGCAACACCTTGTACGCTACTACGCTGCCAAACAAATCCATCTTCAGATTGACACTTTTCCAACAAATTTGCTTGTTGCTTTGCATCGAGTTCATTAAATTGTTTATGCAATTTAACTATGGTTGGACGACCTAATTCAACCACATTTGGATAAGCTTGCAACAGCTCAAGTGGCAAAGCCGCTGCTTTTAGAGCACCACTTACTAGGGCCTCACTGCACTGAAATATCTTAGCTAAAGCTTTTTGGTCTTCCGCTTCACCGTTATCCAGCTTCGCTTGCATCTCTTTACCCTTCTCATAAAGAGAAAGCGGCTTGTGCGCGTTTGCCACATCCGAAAGAAACTTCGCATGTTCCGAGTTTATGTCTTCAGCAACATAAACCAAAAATTCTTTACCCGCCAAGATACAAGACATTCGACGACGGCTGCCATCAAGGACTTCAATTTTGCCCCCAGCGGTTTTACGACCAACCGCAGGATATTGCTGACCACGCTCACGTAATGTACTCAATACATCAGATAGAGCATGCTCATTCAGAAAAGCTTGTTCACGCGCATTCTGCGTAAAAACAATCGTCTTTTCCGCTACTTGCTCAGCGGGAATCCTGACCAGTTCGAAAGTGACTAACTCTTCTCCCGCAACCGCCAATTCGATGATTTGCGCTTGTTCTTTCGCTGCCGTTTGGGCTTCTTGCGGGGTGGTTGCACGTCGCTTATTCGCTTTACCAAACAGTTTCGCATTTAGTTCAGACGTTTTAATTGCCATGTTTTACTTACCCCTGATTTAGTGATGACCAATGACTGTGAAGCACTCGCTCAAGCTCCAGTGCACTTTTTTGCACAGCGTCTTGCGCAGTCGCTAGCGTCTTTTTACCACCTTCAAAATCGCTGGTGGTGAGATCAAAAACGGTGCTGTAGGTGTCAGCACAGGTTTCAAATGCTCGGCTACGCGGAATCGTCGCCATCATGACTTGATCACCCAACAGGTAATTCATTTCCGTTAATACCGAGACTTGCTTTTTATTATCATCTTCAAACATCGTCGGCATCAAACGTACAAATTCTAACCCTTTCCAATCTTCTGGAAACATTTCATAAACCGTAGGAAGGTGTTGAAAGAAATTGACGGTTGACGCCCAATCTAATCGCTTAGCCGCGCACGGGATCAGTAATGCATTGGAAGCATACATTGCATTCCATACCAATGGATCAACGTGTGGGCCAGTATCAATCATAATGATGTCAAAATCATCGCCAATCTTATCGATAAGTTTCTCTTTCAGCAGTCGAACAATATCAAGCGATTGGTTTTGCGAAAGATACTGCCACGCTTCTGCGTTAAACATTGCATCTTCAGGAAATGCAGAGATGGTTTTTAAATTGGGATATTGGGTTGGCAACATCACGTTCTTATGTAAGAACGCCTTGTCCACTTCAGTGTCTTCAGGCACGTTGTCTAACATAATATCAACGGCAGAATAGATATTACTGTGCTCTGATAAACTTATTTGCGGGTTGAGAAATAACCGTAATGAACCTTGCGGATCTAAGTCAATCAAGCAGATACGGTAACGCTGATCCAAATTCAGGGCGAGGCACGCGGCTAGATGGACAGCCGTCATTGATTTACCTGTCCCCCCCTTTTGGTTCTGAACATTGATGACCCAAGGCTTATGATCACCATGCTTTTTCCTTTGGTGGAACTTAGGCACACCAGCGGCATCCATGAGCATGTGGGCTTCCGCTAAAGAAATTGAATAGTGATTTGCATTGTTTTTAGTAAATTGATGGCCAGCTTGTTCCATTTTGGAAATGGCATCATCTAGCTTACGGCGTGTTAAGCCTGAACGAGTTTCCATTAGCGCTTTTGACATCGCTGGGAAATGGTCATCACTACGTTCTTCTAAAACAATTTCAATTCGGTCAGCTTGCACCTGTTGAGTTTGCTCGGCGAGCTGGTAGAGATTCGCTATGGTTTGTTCTCTTTTCATTGCCAAATTCCATAATAAGTACCTAACGCAGATTGTACAGCAAACAATTTAATACTCAACAAAAAGGTGAACATTCACTTTTAGATTAATATCACAATAAATAGAAAAACATATCGGAATTTAATGAATTGACCTCATTATGGTCATCATTTTTCCTTAAATAATGGGCAACTTAGTCCATTATTTATTTGAACATTAAAAATATTACAACGTAACTTATTTACATTGTAAATGAGCTTAAAATACCCGGAACGATTAGAGAAGCAGCATAATTTACGGTATGTGTCATTTGGAATGATGTTCCCCCTGCAGATCAATTAAATAATCGTACAACATGAATAATAATAACTAGAGCTACAGGGCAGGGGAAACTTATCCTTTTCGTCAGGGTACCAGGACGCATGATCAAGGCTAACATGATGATCATGCGTCCGAAGAGATCCCTCGCTACAGGAACAATGATCAAGAGGAATTAGCGCCTTCCTTATCAGCAAATAATCAGAAAACAAATGGATCTTCATCGGATCAATGATCAAGTGTGATTTAAGCTCGGAAGCATGTAAAAATAGCGCATAATTACGGGTGATTGCAGATGGAGTAGGGGCTGAGCAAGATACCTAGTACATAACAAGTAAAATTTAAAACACACCAAATAACAAAACCTTCGTCAATACTCTCTTGATCATGCTTTCGACACACTCTCACTCCTTATAATAGAAGCCGTTAAAAGAGTTATTTGTCATTTCAATTCGTGTTTATGCCAAAATCGACTTTGAAAGAACATTTAATGCACTTCCTTGATCATCTTTCCAAAGAAAAACCAAGCCCATATTCTTCATCTAGCTCAAATAAAATAATCACTTCAACTCATCATGTGGATAAGTTGTGCATGAGCCATGATCATGCTTTAAGAAAGTGTTTGATCATTGATTCAGTCGTCTGATGATCATCGTTCGGAATGTGATTGATCATGCTTTCTTCTCTACAATGATCATGTTTTCAGTTTTCTATGATCATGCTTCTGAAGGGGATTTTTTTTTATCCCTATAAAACAATCAATTAGGCTGCTCATTAAGGCCTGATCATTAGATCATATAAGCAATATAGATCAGAATAATCAAAAAGATCAGTTATTTAAAAGCAATAAGTTTTTCTTTATTTATGATCTCTTTTTCTTTATTCTATTGGAACTATAGCGATATTACGGCTAGTGTGATACGGATCTAATAATGAACGCAGACGAAAAAATATTGATCAAAGCACCAAGGAGCCACAAAGATGGGCATCTTTTTGAAGTTTCAGAAACTGCTGTTGATTGGGTTGATCAATACCAACATTTTAAAGGTGTTACCAAAAGTATCGTTGAACTTCTTAACCTGATCTCATTAAGAGGTTTCCGCAGCCAAGATGGGTTAGTCTCAACAACAGAGTTAATTGAAGCAACCGATGGCCAATTGACCAGAGCGGCTATTCAGCAACGTCTGCGTGCTGCAGTAAGTATTGGTTTATTTAAACAGATCCCGGTGAGATTTGAAGAAGGTTTAGCTGGCAAGACAATGCTGCATAAATTTGTTAACCCAAATAAGCTCATCTCTGTGCTTGGTTCAACCAGTCTGGTAACTGAATCAGTAAAACAGACAGAAAAACGCAAGCGTTCAAAAGCACTGGCTCAAACTCAGGTCAATAAGCGTTTGTTGACAGAACATGGGCTAAATATTCCACCAGCGATGAAAGACGAAGCGGATCAGTTTGTGGTTTCACCCACCAATTGGGCTGGGATCATTGATCAAGCATTAGCTCCACCGAGAACTCGTAAAAGCTACCAGAAATCAATGGTATCGATTTCTGGTACCCGTGCGATCATTGAAACTCGTTCTTCCAAAAACATCATGACAGTGGATGATCTAATGACACTGTTTGCACTGTTCACCTTAACGGTGCAATACCACGATCATCACCAAGAAGATTACCAACTTAATACCAAACACACACCGAATAAAACCCCATTGTACATTACTGACATTTTGTCGCTTCGCGGTAAAAAAGATAGTGGCCCAGCAAGAGATTCTATTCGCGATAGTATTGATCGGATTGAATTTACGGACTTCCAATTGCATGAGTTAACCGGCCGTTGGCTGAGTGAAAACATGCCAGAAGGATTTAAGAGTGATCGTTTTCGGTTCCTAGCAAGAACGATCACCGCTTCTGAAGAAGCGCCAACGGAAGGGGCTGATGGTGAAATTAGGATCAAACCTAATTTGTACATTTTGGTGTGGGAACCTTCATTCTACGAAGAGTTACTCACTCGCGATTACTTTTTCTTGTTTCCACCAGAGATCCTAAAGCAACATACGTTGGTCTTCCAACTCTACTCCTATTTTCGCAGTCGCATGTCGCGTCGCCATACCGACAGCATGCTACTGAGTGAATTGAACCAAAAGTTGGCCCGTAATATCGAATGGCGTCGTTTTTCGATGGATCTTGTCCGTGAGCTAAAACGATTATCGGAAGGAAAGGGCAGCGATTCGTTATTTGTCGTGAATCTTTGGGGCTATCATTTGACGGTCACCACACTGGTGGATAAAGAAAAAGTGATGGATTACCAAGTCGACATTAAGTGCGATGTGGAAGAAGTCCTGCGCTACTCGCGCGCTCGTACCACCAATGCAGGCAAACGCAACATGGCTCCAACGTTGCCTAACCCACTGCGCAATGAGATGGTTTCTAAGCAAAAATTAGAAGAACTTTCTGAGATCATTGATGGTGAATTTGAACCTATTCAACGTAAAGCACCGTCTCCAAAGGGTAAGCTAGGACGAAGAGTTAAGCAGCGCAAACACCTAGTAGAGATCAATGCCGATGAAATTACGATTACCTTATCTAAATATACCTCTCCAGAGGCCCTAGAACGCAGTATAACGGCGTTATCAGCAATGACTGGGCATCCACCATCCTCTATCAAGGAAGAGTGTACAGAGCTGATTGATAAGCTGGATTGGCTGAGGGTTGGAAATGAGGCGATCTCTTATGAGACGTTAAGTAAATTGATCGAGCTCTATAACACGAAAAACGAGAATAAACATTTATCGATCGAACGTTTGATCTCGGGTCTCGCGGTACGCCGCAAAGTGTGCAAGCAAGTGTACGAGGGGCATTTAGATGAATCCGTATTCCGGGCACTTGATGAAGTCGCTATTGGTATTTAAAACCAATTTACAACACAACCTTGACATGTAGCTGACATTTTGTTTTAGAAGGTTCGTTAGTATAGAAAACGAATAGACAACCTTTTGTCCTATCTGATGAATTAATAGATTGGCTCATATATGTTTTTAGCGAGTTATATAACTCGCTATTTTTTTATCTGTTGATCCCTGCAATCAATTAATACCCTCGCTTTATACCTTGATCATCGTTCCACGCGTAATATGCAAGAAATCGAACATGAGCATCAATTAAACTTCGGGATAAGGCTTCATCAACGTGCTGTTGGTTGAGATGCTCCAAACTCAGTACCATCAACTGCTGCATCCGTTTTATACACCAAGATTTTAACTCAAGTTCACTACTCGGCTCCGAGACACAACGCTGAAAACGAGCGTAAGCAAGCTGCAGATATTGGAAGGCAAGCTCACCGTCAATGAGCTTGTAGTACTCATATTGGCGCAGGCAAGCATCAAGCCAACAAGCAATTGCTTTACTTTGATCATCACTCAGATCCGGCCCCCAGATCTCTTGTGGAGCATTAAGGATCAGAGGTTGTAATTGAGCCACCTGGTCATAGCGCTTGTTCAGATGCCATTGATGGATCTCGGTTAACCAGTCGTGAAGCTTACACATCGCGTCTTACCTACAACTTTAAATGTATTAACTACAGTCTGGTGCATTTCAAGCTTATTTGCCAAACAGAAATGGAGAACCATGTGCTAAAAATCAGCACATTGAAAGAGCGTGGGGTAGGGGGGACTGCGATAGTATGCAACAGAATAAAATGAGCGCTAAAACGCTTGAATTCATGTACGCAATATTTAAATTTAGCCTCGTCTAGCAAGGTTGGCAAAGTAATATTAATAGTTTTAAAAATAAGGTTTCTAAACCATCGCCAAAATCACAATATGGACGAAATATGCTTAACAAATCAAATGTCGTTTGCTACAGATTACATGTCCCTTACGTGGTTTGTTCGGAGGTAACAATGTCCATAAATTCTATTGACCATGACGAAATGACTGATATTGCAAATAAGTGGGACTTCACGGAAGAAGTAGAGACTCAAAAACCAGTTAAAAACCTTAAATCAGCCGAAGCTCGCCGTCGTATTGAAGCATTAAGAGAGATTCGAGAAAGTGGTTTAACCATTGAAGAAGCGAAGGAGCTAGGCATACTTCACTGACGAGTTCTCACCATTAATCCCCTAAGGGTGGCGCATAGCCACCCTTTATATTTTCCAATTTTCTTGATTTCATACCGATAAATTGCACATTTATGCTCTTAATTTTCCTATGTCCTATGCTATATTTCGTGCCACGTATTTACCGATCTAGGCTAACTCATGTCCTTCAACCTATCTTTACTTGCCGCTGAAGAGAAAAACAAAGTAGAGCTCGATAAACAAGCTTCCTTTCTTGTTTGGAAACTCAAGCAAGGAAAAGCAGGGCCTGAAGCGATCACTCAGCAGCAGTCTAAAATTGCCAGTGAGGCCGAAAAAGAGTGGTTTTTACAATCGGTGAACAAATACAAAAGAGTGATGGGTGTTGCGTAGCATTCATGTCTTTGCTAAGTGGAAAATTGAAATGATCCCACTTTTTGCTAAAATCCCTCGCGTTAAATTGAATTAGAGAGATCATCCCTATGGGAAGAAGTTTTGAAGTGCGCAAAGCCTCAATGGCGAAAACTCAAGGCGCAAAAATTAAAGTCTATTCCAAATACGGTAAAGAAATTTACATGTGTGCGAAAAATGGTGGTTCGGACCCAGACATGAACTTGTCTTTACGCCACCTGATCACAAAAGCGAAGAAAGACCAAGTTCCAGGCCACGTTATTGATAAAGCGCTAGATAAAGCCAGTGGTGGTGGTGGTGAAGACTACCAACCTGCTCGTTACGAAGGTTTTGGCCCTGGCGGCGCAAGTGTTATCGTTGACTGCTTAACAGATAACGGCAACCGTACGTTCCAAGATGTGCGTCAATGCTTTGTTAAAACGGGTGCGAAAATTGGTACTCCAGGTACCGTATCACACATGTTTGATCACCAAGCGGTATTTCAGTTCAAAGGGGATGATGAAGATTCTATCCTTGAAGCACTGATGATGGATGATGTCGATGTGACGGATGTTGAACTGGAAGATGGTGTGATCACTGTATTTGCACCTAACACTGAATTCTTCAAAGTGAAAACATCGCTAAATAATCAGTTCCCTGATTTGACTATCGATGTGGAAGAAATCACGTTCGTTCCACAAACACACACACCGGTCACGGGCGAAGAGGCGGAGAAATTCCAGAAGTTCCTCGACATGCTAGATGACTGTGATGATGTACAACAGGTTTACCATAACGCTGAGCTGTAATAGAGCGAATTAATGAGAAGCCGAGTGATTGACTCGGCTTTTTTTTATCTGTGCATTGCTAACCGTGGTCTTATTCATAGAGAATGACGCAAGGATACATACAGCCCACACTCAGTTACGTGTGTTCGTCCGTTTGGGCTGCTGGGTAATAATAAAAGGAGAAGTTAATGAAAGTCAGTTTTATTGGATTAGGGGTTATGGGATACCCTATGGCTGGGCATCTAAAAAACGCAGGATTTGATGTTAGCGTCTACAACCGCACTCAAGCTAAAGCGCAGCAGTGGGCGCAGCAGTATCATGGGCATGCAGCGCAAACAGTCGCAGAGTGCGTGCAAGATGCCGATGTGGTTTTAACCTGCGTTGGCAATGATGATGATGTCCGTAGCATGACGACCAGTGACGGCGGCGCGATAGGGGCGATGAAACGCGGCGCAATTTTGGTTGATCACACCACCACATCGGCACTGTTAGCCGAAGAGCTGGCGTCTGCGGCTCATAAAGCGGGCATTCGCTTTATGGATGCTCCTGTTTCTGGTGGCCAAGCAGGGGCTGAAAATGGTGTGCTAACCATTATGTGTGGTGGAGATGCCGAACTGTTTGAGCAGCTGCAACCCGTATTTCGTGCTTATGGCAAGTCATCGGTGCTGATGGGGAAAGCAGGGCAAGGACAACGCGCAAAAATGGTCAATCAAATTTGCATTGCTGGCGTATTAAATGGCCTGTCGGAAGGATTGATCTTAGCGGAAAAGTCAGGGTTAGATATTGGCGTTTTGGTTGATTGTTTGAAAAATGGAGCCGCAGGTTCATGGCAGATGGAAAACCGCGCTGTGAATATGTCAATAGGTAAGTTTGATTACGGCTTTGCCATTGATTGGATGATCAAAGACTTGGGCTTTTGTTTGGATGAAGCGCAACGAAACGATCTAAAATTGCCGATGACAGAAAAAACTTATCATGCTTACCAAGCCTTGTCTGAGCAAGGTGAGGGAAGAATGGATACTTCTATCCTTATCAAAGCCGTTAATTCATAAATATCACAGCTCAGAGATAGACTCAATTGGCCCTATTTAGGGCCATTTACACTGTAAACCTATAAATCGATTCCTATTTATCTTCTGGCCCCGCATACCTACAGTGTCTATCTGTGTGCCTCTTTTCGAAAAACGATTGTATAAAATCATGATCGCCTACCGATTAGGTAGGACAAATGTCCTTTATTTTTGTTTGCTGTGCGTGACTGTGCTGGATAAATCGTCAACTAATTACATTTACTGAAAAATCTTAAAATTTGGTTTTTAGTTTCAATAAAATCACATAAAACCAGTTTAATATGCTGTTAATTCGGTGTTTTCATGGTTTTCAATCCAAGCCAAGTCCCTTGATTATAGTGATTATGACCAAGGTCTCAAAATGATCATAATGATTAATAGGAGTAGGATTCGCGACATTATTATTTTTATATAAGTGAAAAAGCAGTGAAAGACACTAAGGAAATGGCTCATTTTAGTCATGTTCAGATTTCCAATTGGACTAAACACGACACCTATTGGCTACTCAGTTTATTTGGTACGGCCGTTGGGGCTGGCATTCTATTTTTGCCAATCAACATTGGGTTAGGTGGTTTCTGGCCATTAGTGTTAATGGTCTTACTCGCTTTTCCGATGACTTATCTCTCTCATCGTGGTCTTGCGCGTTTTGTTCTCTCATCGCGCCGTCCTAATGCCGATTTTACCGACGTTGTTGAAGAACACTTTGGCCAAAGGGCTGGTCGCTTGATCTCTTTGCTGTATTTCCTCTCTATTTTCCCAATTTTACTGATTTACGGTGTCGGTCTAACTAACACGGTTGATAGCTTTTTGGTTAATCAAGCGCAGATGGTCGCTCCCCCTCGGGCGCTACTTTCTGGTGGCTTAGTCTTTGCGTTAATTGCCATTATGCTGGGTGGTGAGAAGATCATGTTGCGCGCTTTTGCTGTTATGGTTTATCCATTGGCGGCTATTTTATTATGTCTCTCGCTCTATTTGATCCCGTATTGGTCAGTGCCGTCATTAGTCTTGCCGCAAACGAGTGATTTCTTACACACAGTGTGGTTAGCCATTCCTGTCGTGGTGTTTTCTTTTAGCCACGCAGCGGCGATCTCAAGTTTTGCCAATGTTCAACGTCGTCATTATGGCGCGCTAGCGGATAAAAAATCAGAGCAGATTCTGCGTTACACCAGTCTTGTATTGATTCTGTTTGTCTTGTTGTTCGTGTTCTCTTGCGTATTGGCTTTATCACCAGAGGCATTGCAAGAAGCAAAAGTGCAAAATATTTCAGTGCTGACTTACCTTGCCAATGTCACAGATAATCCCTTTATCGCCACTCTAGGCCCTTTAGTGGCGTTTATTGCCATTACCTCTTCCTTTTTAGGGCATTTCCTTGGTGCGCGAGAAAGCCTGACTGGATTGCTGTGTAAAAACTTTGGCCTGTCATTGCGTCTTGCTGGGCGACTCACCATTGCGATTTTGTTTGTCACGATTTGGATTGTCGCGATACTCAACCCCAGCATTCTGGGAATGATGGAAGCGTTTTCAGGCCCCGTGATCGCTATGATTCTGTTTATTATGCCGATGATTTCTGTATTCAAAGTGCCATCGCTGGCGAAGTATCAACAGCAGATGAGTACACCCTTTGTCATGGCAATAGGGTTATTGGCGGTATCGGCATTGCTTTATAATTTGCTCAATTAAATCAGCCATTGGCTCCGTCACTGGAGCCAAATCAATTACTTGATTTGAGCTTTTGTTATTTGAGGTTGTGCATTATTGAGCGTTGATGCTACCTCCAGAATATCTTGCCACTCATTGTAAGCTGATTGGTACCAAACTTGCTCCAGAATGACCGCTTGTGAATCTTGTGCTTTGGTAAGGTTAGAAACGACGTTGTTGGTTTCATTGTATAAACTGAGCACCGTGGTTTGTAGTGTATCTAAGGATCGGCTGATCGCCGCACAATCGTTGTTAACTTGATCGACACTTAGCAATAGGGCATTGAGAGACGCGATTTGTTGTTGATCTTGAGAGAGCGTTTGTTGATCGTGGTTGATGGTATTTAAAGATGATTGGATATCGCTTTGCAGGCTAGATATTTCACTTTGTGCTTCTACAATAGAGCTAACACCAAACCCTGCCAATATCAAAGAACCTCCCAGTGTAAACGGAGCAAGCACCACGCCAAAAATCGTTTCAAATATCCCTTTCTTACGCTGCGATTGAGCATTCGCAATGGCGGTTTTAAATGCTGCTATCTGCTGTTTCATTAGATCAATTTGGGCGTTAGTGGCGATAATTTCTGCTTGGATGGAAACTTCTTCTTGCTGGATCTGTGCAATAGTTTGTTGCAATGTGTTATGAGCATCTTCCACTTGGCGAGCCCAAGCATTCAATCCCTCATCATAACGTTTTATATTTGATGTAAGACTTTGAATCGGATTTTGTAATGTTAAGATTAATGAAGTTAGCTGCTTTAGTTGAGCGGCGTCAAAACGGGTTTCTAGTGCTTTGAATAAGGTTAAAATTTGAACATTAGAATCTTTGAATGTATTCGCAATGGAAAGAACACTGTCCATAATGTCATTTGAAAAATATAAATTACCACTCAAACGCCATTGCCGTACCAGTTTTTGCACCGCATTTAAATTTTGTTCTACCTGAGCATACCAATGTTCTGCATTGCCTTGATCAATATAAGTTTCAACAACGCCTTGGCATGCAGAATTTAGTAACACCATAGCGCTAATAGATGCAGGAATGTCGGTTTGAAGTTGCTCGCTGGCTGATTGATTCATGATGGTCCTCGAAAAAGAATAAAAGGGGGGCATTAACCCCCTTTAGTAATGTTTAAGCTGCTTGTTTTACTGCAGGTGCTAACTCTTTCGTTTCGATAGCTATTTTTGCGCTAGCTAGCTGTTTAGCAAGTTCAACCGCATCATCCCATTCGTTTTTCGCTGCGTCAGACATCACTTTTTCCATAATAATGCTCTGCATGGATGCACCATTATTAAGCTTGGTTACTACATCATCTAACTCGTTGCCAAAGACAGTCCACGTCGTTTCAAAATCAGATAATACTGATGTCGATGTTTCAATCGCTGAAACGACGGCGCTACTGGCATTGGAAAGCCCCTGTAAAGCGATAATCTGTTGTTGATCTTCAGCTTTTTGCTTTTGTTCTTGCGCGATGCTGTCGTAGTCATCATCAATTTGATTTTGTAATACGCCCCACGTAACGCCACCAGCAATAATCGATGCCGCGCCGACGGCTGCGATACCGCCGGAGACTACAGCTGCGGTGCCAGCGGTTGCGACGGTAAGCGCAACGCCTGCGACGAGCATAAAGATGCCAACACCAACCGCAACTTGTGCATAGACTAGATCTTTATTCAGTTTCTCAATGGCTGCACGATTGTTGTCTATTGCGTTATTCATACTTTCAATATCTGTTTGTAAATCGATAATTGTTTTTTGAATATTGGTCGCACCATTGACTAAGTCATCATGTGCTGCTTGCATTTTCACCCCCCAATCAGAGAGTTCCTTATTCATCCCTTTGACTGTGGCTTCGATACCGCTGACTTGAGAAGATAGGGCGGTCATAATCTGTGAAGCTTGCTGAACCGTCGTATTGTCTTTGCCACTTGCTGTTGGATCCGCTTTATATAACTCATGAATGGCATCGATTGATGCTTGGAAAGTGGCGTCAAAATTAATTACGCTGGAGGGAATCGATGCTGATACTTGTGGTCCCAAATCGTCAATCCATTGCTTAGCAACCAATTTTGCTGAGTCTAATTTTTTACTCAGGTCATCAAACCAATCTGGTTTTACCGTAGGTGGCGTAAATTGTGTGTTTAAAATGGCATGGCACTGCGCTGTGATGACTGTGGTTGCCAAAAATGCAGATTGAGTGGTTTGCTGTGTTGGATTCAACTGAGTAACTTGTTGTGACATTGTGTATCTCCTTTACTGTTCTTGAATGGTGTTATTTAGTGTGTTGACTAAAACGGGTTTTCCAACGTTTGGCGGTAAACTAATGAGTTGCACAAATTCTGAAATGGTTTTCCATGAGGCTGAAGCAATCTTGATGGTTTGCAAATCAGTCAATAGGGCTGGGTCTGAACCGCTTTGTAAGGCGTTGATCAGTTCGTTTACCTTGTCTAATTCGTCTTGCCATAACAATGAAAGTGCTGGCAAGCTATCATCAATCTTTAGGAATTCTTCGCTCATGTTGCTGAGGGTTTGAATAATGGCTTTAGTAATGGCAGCCGCTTGTGCTTCTTCACTGGCTAGTGTTTGTAATTGAGTGAGTTTGTCTAAATCTTGTTGTACCTCTTTCGCGCTCGATATTGTGCTGTATGCACTGTAACCAACCGTGAATAGCGCACCAGCAAAGGAAAGGAATGGTACAGACGTCGTTGCTCCCATTACGACACCGTAGGAAATAGTGACCATACTTTGTATGTAAGCTTTTCCTGCTCTTAATTGGGCCGCTGTGACATTAGCTCCTAAACTGGCAATAGATTGCGATAGAGAGCCTATCTCTGTTGCAATGCGTACCATTGCTTGTTCTTCGCTCGCAAGTTCATTCCAGCCATCTTGAATGCTGGATGCGAGCAGCTCCTCTGCATTTTTCGCTTGGCTGTAAGATTTCGTGAAAACTTGCTGAGCTTCATTTGTTAACGTGATATTTTGCTTTAACGTTTTTTGCAATAATTGTAAGCATTCAATCCATTGCTTCGTACTTGTTATCGCCTTACTGTTTTGTGCACAGGCATCGAACGTGGTCTGATAATTAATAAACGATGTAATAATTTGCGCAAAAATTTTAGGCTTTTGTTGCATAAACTCATTCATTACCGCTCTTAAGATCTCAGTCCTGCTTCGAACTTCTACGAGCCAGTTTGGATCTTTTGCTACATGGCCAATAAAGAGAGAGTTGCACGTTGCATCGTAGTTACTAATACCTAAAAAATCAGTATATACGTCGGTCAGCATATTTAATGCGGTATCAACATTTGGGCTTAACATGAGTTCGCCCTCTACAGTGAAATAACGAGGAAAGGATCAAACGTTAATCTTGCACCATCAATAGACAAGGTCGCATTGTATTGTTGTGTGCTGGCTTGTCCTTGCGCTTCAACTCGGCCTTCCCAGAATTCATCACCGCTTAGTCCTTGTTTAGTGGGTATACAAACTCTGTCATTTATCATTTGCCCATTAAACTCGACAATATCAACTTCATTGTCTGGTGAAATAGCGACAACTCGCCAGCATAATAATTGACCGTCTTTACAGGCTGTTTTTAACTCAGCTTGGCCTTCATTACCCGAGCCCATATATTTATTTGTATCAATGAGATAAATGTTACTTTGCAGATCTCGACTTGCCAGCGCTGCTGCTGCATCTACGACCATGAGTATTTCTACTTTTTTCATACAATGTTCCTTATTTAGATGGAGTTATTGAACTTCGAGATAAGGTGAAAAATTCATTGTTATTCCGTTTATTGAAAGAGAAATGGTATATAGATAACGCCCAGTATCCCCGCGAGTCTGAACTCTGCCTTCCCACGCGTCATTAACAGGGCTTGGTAAGCAAGCGTTTTGATCAATCATGTCACCAGAGAATCCCGTTATATTGACTTCGTCATCTGGCGAAATGGCGCAGCTACGCCAGCAAATAAACTGACCATCTTGAGATACCGTGTGGAGTTGGCACGTTCCTTCATCCCAAGAACCAAGCCATTGGTTACTATCAATTAAGTAAACGTTATCCATTAAGCTCGTGGTTGTTAATGCTCCGGCACAATCAACCACGATAAGTATTTCTATTTTTTTCATTCAATACCTACTGACGTTTATTTATGGATCCACAGAATATCATTGTACTGATTTAACCATTTCGAATGGTTTTTGTGGTTATATCTATTAAATATTATTGATATTAGTGTTGATATTTACATGTTTATAATCTTTATGTGGATAAATATAGTTAGTGATTCCAGTTAATCAAGGTTGCATAACTAATATGTACATATCAGTATGTAAATAAAATAATTTTATAATGATATCAATGGATAGATCTTAAGTTTAATTTCATTTTTGTTATTTATTAAGCGCTTAATTTGCCAGCTTAATCATGTTTTTTCGTGAGATATTGAAAGGGATAATAAACGCTCATTTACTTGATGAAATTTTTATTTCAGGGTTAAATGATGATTTCAACAATACTGGTTATTTTTACTAATAGTATTAAGTAACTTATCAACATTTATTGTTGATTGTTTTAGTGTAAGTAAAAATATATTTTTATTTTTACTTAACTTTTTAATAGGTAGATAGTATGTCTGTGAGATAAATGAGGTCATCTACAATATTAATTATAGATAATTTCATTTTTGGCATTAACACTATGTTTAATCTAGCTAATAATATTGATTAAATTATTAGCTAGAATGACTTAACGCTAAGCGATGAGATCGTTTTTCCAGCTTTGAGCGATGAAATCAATGAATTGGCGAACCAATGGGGTTTGATAGCTACGAGAAAGATACACAGCCCATAGTGCGCTGCTTGGGCTGTGAAACTCTGGCAAAACGCGTACTAGTGTTCCTGAGGCGATAAAGACATTTGCAAGATCGCATGGTAGCCGTACGATGCCTTTGTGATGTAGGGCAGCACGGCATAAAATTTCCATATCATTAGCGCGGATGTTGCCATTCACGGTGACAGAGAGCTGTTCATTGTCTTTAACCACATCCCACTTGTTATTACTCATGTGCACAAAGCAGTTGTGCTGGGTTAAGTCATTGGGTGTATTGATAGGAGGGTGTTGGTTGAGATAGCTAGGGGAAGCGCATATGACGGTGCCGACGCTCATTAAACGGCGAGCGATGAGCGTATCATCCGGCTGTTGGGTAAAACGCAGGGCAATATCCACGCGTTCATCGACCAGTTGTGAAAGGCGATCTGAAGCGACAATGTCAATTAACACATTGGGGTGTCGTTGCGTGAAGTCTTCAACAACGGCCAATAACATGTTTTGAGCAAGGCCTATCGGCGCGGCAATGCGAATGGTACCGTTTAAGAGTTGTGACTGTTCCAACGCCCGTGTTTCAAGTTCGGCAGTTTGGTGCAAAATTTGTTCGCAACGGATTAAAGCCTCTTCACCGGCGGTGGTTAGGCTGACTTTGCGTGTCGTGCGGTGCAGTAACCTCTGCTTTAACCAATCCTCAACTTCTTGGACATTACGTGACACTTGTAATCGACTTAAGCTCAAGTTGTCTGCGGCTTTGGTAAAACTGGCAGTATTTGCCACTTCGATAAAACTGCGCATGGCGGTTAGTCTGTCCATGGTAGGCCTTTATTAGATACGAATATTGATACAATCTACATCATTTTTGGGTGTTTTTCCTCCTTCGTTTAACTACTAGACTACAATTGTTGTCGAGAAACAGAAACCGAATGAGGAAATAAATTATGAAAATTGCAGTATTAGGCGCATCAGGTTGGATTGGTAGTCACATTGTCAATGAAGCAAAAGCACGGGGCCACGAGGTGATCGCGTTAGTGCGTGATTCAAGTAAAGTCGATGCTGAAGGTGTTAGCGTTCAACTATTTGACTTACAACAGCCTTTGTCAAAAATTAGCGCTGCGTTAGCTGGTGTTGATGTCGTGATCGCTTCTATCGGCGGACGTGCAGCTGGCAACCACGATATTGTTGCAGCTACAGCGCAAAAACTGCTGTCAGATCTACCGCAAGTGGGTGTGGATCGCCTACTGTGGGTTGGTGGTGCGGGTTCATTGGAAGTCGCTCCCGGTATCAAATTGGTGACCGTAGAAGGTTTCCCTGAAGAGTACAAAGGGGAAGCATTAGCGCAAGGCGAAGCGTTGGATCTCTTCCGTGCGAGTACAAGCAAGGTTAATTGGACATTTGTTAGCCCGGCCGCTGAAATTTTTCCGGGCGAGAAGCAAGGTGCTTACCGTGTGGGTGGTGACACTCTATTGTTTGATGCTGAAGGCAACAGCAAAATCTCAGTCAGTGATTATGCCCTCGCGATGATCGATGAGTTAGAAAGTGCCGCTCACCCTCGTCAACGTATTGGTGTCGCTTACTGATACCAGTCCGATAGATCCATTTGGCTATTCTCTTGATCGAAAATTGCTGATAACGTGAACGAAGTAATGCTCTCTATGGGCATTACTTTTCTTTGTTTCGCTTATAGGCATTTTAATGGAAATGTTCAGTAGTACGGCGCTTATCGCCATGTTTCTTATTTTCTTGGGTTCATTTGTGCAAACGGCGATTGGTTTTGGTTTAGCGATCGTCGCAGCGCCCTTGCTGTTCTTGATCTCCGCCGATTACGTTCCTGCCCCCATTTGTATCGTGGCGCTGTTTATTTCTATCTTGAACGCCTTAAAGCATCGCTCGAACATTGAGCTCGGCGGTTTAAAAATGGCGCTGATTGGTCGCGTTCCCGGTTCAATTGCGGGCGGTATCCTTCTGGTTTTAGTCTCGACGGATGTACTGGCGTTATGGCTTGGTTTATTGGTGTTATTTGCCGTGGCTGTTAGTTTATTGCCGTATCGCATCGAACCGACCCCAATAAAAATGGGTATTGCGGGTTTTTTCTCCGGCTTCTTTGGCACCAGTTCCGCGATTGGTGGGCCGCCGATGGCGTTGATCTTACAGCATCAAGAAGCGAATCAGTTGCGTGGCAATCTTTCGGCATTTTTTGTGTTTAGCTCGATCATCTCTTTGATTATTCAAATACCGGCAGGTTTTCTGACGTTACATCATTTATGGATAACGATTCCGCTTATCCCCTCAGCTTGGTTGGGTTATAAGTTGGCGATGATGACCACGCAATCACTGCCCAAAGATAACATCCGTTTCGCTGCGTTGCTGCTTTGTACGATAAGCGGCGTTACGGCGGTATGGCATGGTTTAGCCTAGCGTTAATCTTCCGTTCAGGTCATGCAATGATACTGAAAGGGTTTATGGGTCTATTTTATACGGAGTAGCAGTGATGAGAACAATCGGCAATATTATTTGGTTTTTACTGGGCGGAGTGTTTATGGGGCTCGCTTGGTGGTTTTTTGGTCTCCTTGCCTTTATCAGCATTATTGGCATTCCATGGGGGCGTGCTTGCTTTGTTATCGGTAACTTTTCGTTTTTTCCTTTTGGACAAGAGGCGATTTCCCGTGATGAATTGACCAATCAGCAAGATATTGGTACCAGCCCATTTGGCTTAATCGGCAATGTGATTTGGTTTGTTTTCGCTGGTTTTTGGTTAGCCGTTGGTCATATTTTATCGGCGGTGGCGTGTTTTATTACCATCATTGGCATCCCTTTCGCACTACAGCATTTGAAACTCGCGGTTATTTCTTTGGCTCCGATTGGTAAAACCATCGTCCCGAAAGAAGAGGCGGCTAGAGCTCGCTATTCTTCTTATCGTTAATATAGGTTTTGTTTTTTGCTCCTTTTCTCTCGTGTTGCTCTCTCAGTGACGAGGGGAAGGGGGCATCTCGCCAACGCGATTAATACGCTTTAATCCCAAACTCTCGCAGTTTTCTGGGCAGAATGTCATCTAAATGGGCAATGTCTTGCGGGTGAATATTAATCAGAGCAAAGCCGTGATCGTGGTAAATCGCTTGTGTGTGTAAGCGAGTTTTTTCGTCGGTCGCGCCACTATCTGAACCCCAATATTGCAAATACACTTTTCCTGCTGGCAGATAAAAATCGCACATCACATCAGCTTCTATCGGCAACTGACGCTCATAAGCGTGTACGACGCCCGCCAAATAGAGCCAATTGTCGATCAATAATTCGCCGGTTGAGCGAACATAGTGGCCGTCTAAGGTGCGATGTTTTGCCTCAAATTTTTGGCGAAAGTGGGACAATGATTTATCGGTCGATTGGCTGTGAGCCTCTTGCCCTAAAAATTCGACAATGGATTGTTTCAGACGTTTATGGCGAGTCACCGTATCATGCCAAACAACAAAGAATTGCTCAGAAGATTTATCTTCACGTTGCTGAGCGCCAGCTCTGAGCCCAGCCTCCGTTACTTGCCAACCTTTTTCTGTTTTAGATATCCAGCCTAACTCACTCAATAGTTGATTTATTTTTTTTGGGTTGAGCCTGAAATGATCGCCAAGTTGAGTGGCACTTAACGTTTTCCCGTTGGTGGCTTGTGTGTCGACGAGCAAGTTTTCCGGCCAGACAATAAATTGGCCATATTGCGTGTGCTGGGCGTATTCGCCGCCAAATTTTGCTCCCAGTTCTGTTAATACCCACTTGTTGTCGAAGCGGTTAATGTACCCTGCTTTTTGGAGGTTACTGAATAGTTGTTTAGCATCTGTATTACGCAATTTAGCCAGTGCTGAGGTTGACAGTTTTTCTGCCATCATTATCTCCTTATTTCACGAGATCCATTCAATTCAACAGTCTGATATCTCTACCTTACTTGAATTTTGGGTAAATGACAGAGCGAGTGTGTGCGATGGTTTTTAAAATAGATAAAAGCTTAATTTTTGAGCTTAGGCGCGGGTAAACATGAGTGAGTAGAACTGGTCATTGCGTTAACGCGAGTCATTGGCTCGCGTTGTCTACTCCAGACGGTTTGGCTTCCACATAACCTGTTTTTGCCCACACGTTACTCAATTTATACATGGCGCAGACACTGCATGTGAGCACTTCTCCTTTACCATGGATCACCATCACAATATCTTCCCGTTTTTCTTTCGAGCTATTGCGTAGCTGGATCGTCAGTTGATTACCATCCACGCTGTAAGCGCGAGACCAGTGCTGAGTTTCAGATTCAGCACGTACAACACCTTCTTCGAAAATCAATAAGTCATCATTGAACTGGTTGTCATAAGTCCCTTTGAACTCATAAGTTTCACGGTTTAACCAACGTTCAAGGTCATCTTGAAAACAGCCTTGCAAAGTGGCTGTAAGGACGAGAATACTGATTGATTTTGCCGTAGATCTTATCATGTTGCTGCAACCTCTGTTGTTGTTCGCTCAAGTTCTAATAAGCTTGCTTTACGGTTTATTCCTCCCGCATAGCCTGTGAGTTGACCACTTTTTCCGATCACTCTATGGCAAGGAACGATGATCGAAATTGGATTTCTACCATTGGCCAAGCCGACAGCCCTTACGGCTTTGGGGTTACCGATCGCCTCTGCAATCTGTTGGTAGTTCCAAGTTTCGCCATAAGGTATCTTGCATAATGCTTGCCACACAGATTGTTGGAACTCGGTGCCTTTTGCCGCTAAAGGTAAAGTAAATATAGTCCGTTTCCCGGAAAAGTACTCATCTAACTGTTTGATAGTATTGATGAGTATAGTGCAGTGTTCGGATTTTACCCCTAACTCTGTTGGCATGGTGGTTTCGGTTTCAAACCAAGCCCCCAATAAACCTTGCTCGCAGGCTTGCAATGTCATGATTCCTAAGGGGCTGTGATAGTGGGTGAAGCTATTCATATTAGTAATTCCAACAGTGAAAGGTGGCGTAACTTCCCCAAGGTGAAACCTTGTCTGCGTTCAGCTCAGGAAAATGGCTTAAGGCCTTCTTAACCACCAAATCAGTGTCTAGAAAGCAATCTGAATCGGACTGACCTCTTAACCTAGCGTAGTTTACGGTCCACGGCCCAATACCTTTTAGTGAAAGCCAAGCATCCACATCGGCTTCAGGGTGTTGGCACATGAATTGAGCAAAGCGTGTTAAGGTCTCTTTTCGGCTGTGTGGCATCTTTAAAAAGTGCAAATCAAGCTGTGCGATTTGTTCCGGGCTTGGAAAGTAACTGCTCGTATTTTGAGCTGGGTTCACCGCATCGACTAATCGGTTGAGCTGGCCAATGGCTGCTTTTATCGAAACTTGTTGACCTAAAATAGCTCTGACTCCCGCCTCCCAACAATTCCAAACGCCGGGAATGCGGATTCCTGAACGAGTGACTAAACCCGGAGCGCAGCCTTCCAAATAGGCCTCGATGTGGCTGATGTCGGCTTCGAGGTCAAATAGGCGGCGTAATTTTGCCACCAAGTAACGCAGTTTGGTGATGTCTTGCAACTCGAATTCAACCTCTAAATGGGCCTCAGAGGTTAAGCTGGCACGAAACCAGCCGGTCGTATTGTGTATGTTGAAGGTGCGTTGATAATGATTGTTACCGACCTGTTCAATGGCGTTTACTGCACGTAATCGATAGAAATCTAGCATATGTTGCCAATCGAAAGGGCCGCGAAAAGAGAGTGTTAATAGGTTTTTTGTCATCAATGCAGTTTTAGATTGCCGCACTTGGCTGGGGGTCAGTTGTAACGTTTTGATAAACGCATCGTTAAAGCGGCGGGTACTGTTGAACCCACAAGCGAATCCTATATCGGTAATGGACAGAGCACTGGAATGCAACAACTGCTTAGCAAACATCAACTGATGGTACTGAGCATATTGTTTCGGTGACACTCCTAAATGGGTTTGAAACAGTTGTCGTAGATAGCGGTCACTGATCCCCAAACGTTCGGCAAATTGAGCCAGATTACTCGATTGTAATTCACCTTGCTCAATAAGCTTGATTGCACGCAAAAAGGTGGTTTCAACCCCTTTCCATGCCCAAGAATGAGGTGCACTGTCTGGGCGGCAACGCAGGCATGGCCGATAACCCGCTTGTAGAGCTAGTGCGGAGTTGGCGAAGTATTCAACATTCTTTTCTTTTGGCAGGGTTGCCGGACATATTGGGCGACAAAAGATGTTGGTTGTTTTGACGGCAACGAAAAATCGTCCATCAAATCGCGGATCACGGCTAGTGCGAGCTTGTTGGCATTGTTCTTTATCGACTTCCATCCATGGTGCCATTTGGTATAACGAGCCTTATGCAGTTTTTATAAGCTAAGTGTATGCATGAATTCTGTCGATACTAGCCATTTTCGGAACTGGATGGCTTTTTCTGCGGTTTCTCTTGAAAAAGGATATTCATAACGCTGTATTCAATACCCGCTACAGCGTTATGAATTTGTTGGGTCAGTCGAGAATGACCTCGCCCGCTTGTTGTAATGAGTAAGCACTACTAGGGTTGATGTTTTTGACTAACTTTTCCACTTGCATAATGGCTTCTATCGATGAGCTGTTTTTTCGGTAGCTGAGGAAGATGGGACGCTGCCAATCTTCCACATTGTCAATTCGATACAATTGGCCAGAGTGGATAAAAGGTTCAACAAGTGAGGTAGGAAGGTAAGCGCTTCCCCCTTTTTCTAAAATGAAATCAAGTGCGATACGAGCGGTCGAGGTGCGCAAATAGGGGGTCGGCGTCTTCGGATGTCGCTCAGCATGCTCGGAGGCGAAACGGCTTCCCCAATCGACGTACACGTATTTATTATCAAAGGCGGTTTCCAGTGTGTCAGGACGCGTCGAAACCAACACAAGTACTAAATCTGCGACTTTTTTGCAGTTTAGCTCTTCGGCTTTAATTGGGTCAAAGGCAAACGCCATATCTAAGGTACGCTCCAGTAGGCTGCGGTTGAGCTGCTCGCGCCCCATGACTTCCGCCATAAAGCCATAACCGCTAAAAGCATCAGTCACAACGCTTAAACAGTTTTGTAGATGAGCATCCCAAACGTTGGGCGTTCCCCCTAATGTAAGCTGCAAAGCTCGGCCATTTTCCAAAGAGAGCTCAAACTTGGCTTGTTGCAAAGTAGCCACCATCACTTCGGCATAGCCAACGAGTCGTTCTCCTGCCGATGTGAGCTTTATGTTGTTGCGATCACGCGTAAATAGTTGAGCATCAAAATAATTTTCTAATTGCTTGATACGTGCGCTGACGGCGGCTTGGGTCAAATAAAGGTTTTCAGCTGCTCGCCCAAAATGACGTACTTTGGCGAGTTCGAGAAAAGTGCGAAAAACTTTTACATCCATATTAAATCCTCTGAAATTACCCCGTCAGATTAACAAGGAAGTGCAATTATGACGATAAAAAATTTTTGTTTTTCTTTTCGGAGATTTACGCCTAATTTTCGCGTGATCTATCGCTACATGGTAGTAGCGCCATTCACATGAGGTTGATATGTCTGAGACTGAATTCCGTCACGGAAAAAAACGTTTTTACGACAATACAAAGTTTCCACGAGGCTTTGCTAAGTCTGGTGATTTTACTCTTGCAGAAGAAGAACTTCTCGCCATTTATGGTGGTACCATGCTTGGTCTTGAATCTGGTGAACTCACGCCAGAGAATGCCGAAGAAGCTCATTTTGTTAAGGCGATTGAAAACCCAGGTAAAGCGAAATCTAAGTTAGAGCGTGTCTGGTTAAAATACACTCAACTTGCTCGTGGTCGTAAGCGTTTCCATACGTTGAACGGTCGCAATAAACCGGAAAGTGGTGACGATTATAATGATGAAGAAGTCAGCTTAACGGAAGAAGATTAATCTGTATCTCTAATGCAGGATCTTAAGCCGTAATTTGGTCAGCTTTCTCATTTATCTCTTCAGCCTTATTGTCTCAATAAGGCTGACAAATTCGCTTGTATCGCCTTTCATATAAGAGATCTCTGTGCAAAAGAGTGTGACTCAATCAAGATGAGAAAAGTGCTTTCGCTCAAAGCCCTAGTATTGATGACTCACTCGGGCTTTGCATTATCGCCACTCTGCTCATTTGGTCGCGCTTAGCCAATCCATGAGCTGGGTCAACACCGCTACTTAGCCAAAATGGCTACTTTTTTCAAAAAGCTGTCGCGTAGATGCTCTTGGTCATAATCGAGATGGTAGGTATTGTGGAAGCCAACTTTTAGCTCCACACCATTTCCTCGCATGTAAATGTTATAGCCGTCATAGTCTGAAAAAGCTTCGATACCTTCATAGATTTTCCCGAATTCAGTCGGTGTACCATGCGCCATTACTGTTTCATAAGCATGGAGAATTTTCGCGGGTTCAAGTTCGTTTTTCATGGCATTTGCTCCTTTCTTGCTTGTTACTCCAAGTATGGGTAATGAATGCACGCTTCGCCAGATAGTGGATTGATAGCGACTCAAACTTTACTTAATTTTATAGATGAATTTTTATCTCATTTGGTTATAGCATGTGCCGTATTAGTTAAGCTTACCTGTAGAAATTGCTACAAATTTAAGCGCATTTCTGGTTGAGATTTGAAGAAAGAGCGAAAATTTGACCTAAAACAATGGCAGTTACCCAATACTTATTTTATAATGCGAATTAATGTTCTATTACACCATAATATTCCAATAACTAGGGGCCAATCATGAGACTTATCCCGTTAAAACAGGCTGCACAAGTCGGCAAGTGGGCAGCAGCACACATCGTAAAACGTATCAACGCATTCAACCCAACGGCAGACCGTCCTTTTGTATTGGGTTTACCTACTGGTGGTACACCATTGACGACTTATAATGCACTGATTGAAATGCATAAAGCAGGCGAGGTGAGCTTTAAGCATGTCGTGACATTTAATATGGATGAATACATTGGTATTCCTGAAAATCATCCGGAGTCATACCGCTCATTTATGTATAACAATTTCTTCAATCATGTTGATATTCAAGAAGAAAATATCAACTTACTGAATGGCAACGCACCAGATGTTGATGCAGAATGTAAGCGCTATGAAGACAAAATTAAATCATACGGCCGCATTAATCTATTTATGGGCGGTGTGGGAAATGATGGGCACATCGCGTTTAACGAGCCTGCTTCTTCACTTTCGTCGCGCACTCGCATTAAGACACTGACAGAAGATACGCGCATTGCAAACTCTCGCTTCTTTGATGGTGATATCAACCAAGTTCCTAAATACGCGCTAACGATTGGTGTAGGCACACTGCTAGATTCAGAAGAGATCATGATTTTGGTGACAGGCCACAATAAGGCGCTGGCTTTGCAAGCGGCCGTGGAAGGAAGCGTCAACCATTTGTGGACCGTCTCCGCACTACAACTTCACGCGAAATCAGTGATTGTATGTGATGAACCATCGACTCAAGAACTAAAAGTGAAAACCGTAAAATACTTTGCGGAATTAGAAGCAAAAAATATCGAAGGTTTCTAAGTCTCTCCCTGTTGGGAAAGGACATTCATAAACAAAAGGCCTGCTAACATCAGCAGGCCTTTTTACACTTTGTAGCAAATGGGACTTTCTATCAAATGGGGAAGTGCGAACGAAATCGGTAGTTGAATTAACCTTCAGCAGCGATTTTCGCTTCTTTTAATTCAACTACTTGCTTCTCCGGGGCAGGGTAGGTTACTCCATTAAAGCGCCCACCTTGTTCAATGCTCAAGTCGTCGCTATAAATAGACCCTGTGACGCTCCCTTTGCTTAAAATTTCAATTTTAGTCGCGTGACATGTGCCTTGGAACTCGCCATTAATGATGATGTGGCCTGCGTACAGCTCACCATTAACCGTGCCTGTTTCACTAATGACGATGGTTTTATCAACGTGCAATTGACCTTCTACCGACCCGTCAATTTGAATGTCGCTTTCTAACCTGAGTTCCCCACTAATGGAACAGCCTTTTGCGATGAGAGTTGTAGCTGAGTGCTGACTCTTAGCTCGACTTTGTTTACTAAAGATTCCCATCGGATACCTCTTACCTTACTAAATATCGTTTCAAAATCATTCACGCCCCAATCAACAAAAGGTCTTGGATCTAATGAACGGCCGACAAATCGAATTTCATAGTGCAAATGTGGGCCAGAAGATAACCCACTGTTTCCAGAATAAGCAATTAAGTCGCCCTTCTGTACAAAATCGCCCCCTTTCACGGCAAATTTTTGCAAATGAGAATAGGAGCTGGTAAATCCATAAGAGTGCTGTAAGCGTAAAAAATTGCCTGACCCTTTATCACTGGCGCGAGTGACTTCGGCAACGCCATCGGCTGGTGCATAAATTGGCGTGCCTATGTTAACCGCAAAATCTTGCCCGCGGTGAATTTTGACGTTGCCAGTGACAGGATGAATACGCTCACCGTATCCTGACGAAATTCTCGCATTATGCACAGGTGCACCGCTGGGTATTTGGGTCAGCATCACCATTCTAACTGAAGAAGTGATAGCAGCGGTGTCTAAACGTGATTCTAATTCCGCTCCGCTTTCATCCATCCCCAATACTTTTTCAAGATCGCCGAGCCTGTCTGAAACAACCTGCATCTTTTCTTCTCGTTCGAGCAGGTCATTCTCTAAGCTGTTTTTTAGCTCCTTTAAAGAGGTGACTTCTTCGGTCAGTGACATCGACTGGCTCTCTAACTCTTGTTGCTTGAGTTTAGCAAAATCAACTTCATCAAGAAGGTAATAGATAACGCCGCCAGTGGCGAGAATGCTGGCAACCAGCACATAGCCAAAACCTTTTAAAAAATGTCGGAACCATTTACCGAGATGAAAGTGCTTCGTCCCATGGATGGATGAAACGGAAACAACCACTCTTTCTTTCATGAATTCGTTCACAGCGTCTATGGTTAACAGTACAGCCGATTCTAACAGGGAATGCTCAGGGTCAAAACATTTTGCGTTGTAAGGCTATACTCGTCCCACCTCTTATTGTTCGGTTTGTGAATTGGAGCGTATCCTTGGCCTGCTTTTAGAAGAAGATCCGATGTTGTTAGTAAAAAAAGCCATATTAATGTATGAGCTAATATTAATATGGTTTTGTGTATATAAGTTACAAAATAGACAATATGGAAGTGGTGGTTTTATTTCGATTAGTGAAATAAAGATGTAATTGTGATTTTTATCACTTTCGGTTCTTTAATTTTTAATAATTAGAGTTAAATTGTGATTTTAATCTCTTTTTTATTAAAAGTTAAAACTCAAAAAGTATGATGTTGATCGCTTAAGTCTTGTTGATAAGTTGTATTTTTGTTTTTTGTTGTAAATTTACATGTCAATTTAATGACCATGATCACGAAGAAATGATTTGTAAGCTAGGATTTATGAGGGGCTGATCACGAAAAACCCGTCGTCAGTTCCAGAATGAAATTGTGTGGTAAATTGATTGTGTACTAAGCAATCAACGGTTTTTCGCAGAACCGTTACAACAACAATATTCATCAGAACATCGAACGGGGAATCCACATGATATCACCAGATGCAAAGATCAAGATACAAAATTTTGGTCGCTTCTTATCTAACATGGTTATGCCAAACATTGGCGCGTTTATCGCGTGGGGCTTTATAACCGCACTATTTATCCCAACAGGTTGGCTACCGAATGAAACGTTAGCATCTATGGTTGGGCCGATGATTACTTACTTATTACCACTGCTGATTGGTTACACGGGTGGTAAATTGGTTGGTGGAGAACGTGGCGCTGTTGTCGGTGCCATCACCACAATGGGTGTGATTGTCGGAACAGATATCCCCATGTTCATGGGAGCCATGATGGTTGGCCCTATGGGTGGTTGGGCGATCAAAACCTTTGACCAACGTGTTGAAGGTAAAGTAAAAAGCGGTTTTGAGATGTTGGTAAACAACTTCTCGGCAGGCATTATTGGTATGCTTGGCGCAATCTTGGCGTTTTACCTTATTGGGCCATTTGTCAAAGTGCTCTCTGGTGGTTTAGCGGCAGGCGTAAACTTCCTAGTTTCAGCACACCTTTTACCACTCACCTCTATTTTTGTTGAACCCGCGAAGATCTTGTTCCTTAACAACGCGATTAACCACGGTATTTTCTCACCGTTAGGTATTCAACAAGCCAGTGAAATGGGGCAGTCAATCTTCTTCTTAATTGAAGCAAACCCTGGCCCTGGTCTCGGTATTTTGTTGGCTTACATGGTGTTTGGTAAAGGTACAGCACGTCAAACAGCTGGTGGCGCTTCCATCATTCACTTCTTCGGCGGCATCCATGAGATTTATTTCCCATACATACTGATGAATCCACGTCTGATTCTTGCAGCGATTGCTGGTGGTATGACAGGGGTGTTCATTTTGACTCTCTTCAATGCAGGTATTGTTTCTCCAGCGTCTCCTGGCTCTATCTTTGCAGTGTTACTGATGACACAGAAAGGATCGATTGTTGGCGTATTATGCTCAATATTTGGTGCGGCAGGTGTGTCCTTTACCGTTGCATCATTATTGATGAAAGCACAGAGCAGCACCGAGGAAGAAGGTGATGAAGCGGCGTTAGAAAAAGCCACATCACAAATGAAAGAGATGAAATCGAGCGCAAAGGGCAATGTGACGACGGCTTCTCAAAAAAGCAATATTGATTTAGCCAACGTGAAAAGCATTATTGTTGCTTGCGATGCGGGTATGGGTTCAAGCGCAATGGGCGCAAGCATGCTGCGTAAAAAAATCAAAGATGCGGGCTTAGCGATTCACGTCACTAACCTTGCCATCAATAGTTTGCCGGAGAACGCAGAAATCGTGATTACTCATAAAGACCTGACTGGCCGCGCACGCACACATGCACCCAGTGCACAGCATATTTCACTGAGCAACTTTTTAGACAGTGAAATGTACAACCAGCTTGTGACTAAGCTTTTGGCAGCTCAACGCCCTAAGGCGGCGAATGATAGCGATGTGGTTAAAGTATCCATCCTCGCTGCGAATGACGACAGCTTTGAAATTCAAAAACCGTCCGTTTTTCAAATCCAAAAAGAAAACATTCACTTAGGTTTGAATGCCGCTAATAAAGAAGAAGCCATTCGTTTCGCTGGCAATAAGTTAGTTGAGCTTGGCTATGCGGAGCCTGAGTATGTTGATGCCATGTTTGAACGTGAGAAAATGGTATCCACTTATCTTGGAGAATCGATTGCCGTTCCTCATGGCACCGTCGCCGCCAAAGACCGTGTGATTAAAACGGGTATTGTGATTTGCCAATATCCTGCTGGTGTGCAGTTTACGGACGACCAAGATGGCGTAGCGAAACTGGTTATCGGTATTGCCGCCAAAAATGATGAACATATTCAAGTTATTACCACCATTACCAACGCACTCGATGAGCCTGATGCTATCGAGAAGCTCACCTCAACCAGAGACGTGAGCGATATCTTGGCCATCCTATCGGGTAACCAAGCAGCGTAACGCTTTTGCTCCTGAGGCAAAACGAGGTCGGCTGTTCCCCTATACTGCTGACCTCACCTCAATTGAAGTATTAAGCGCTCTTTTCTCTTTTAGATAAGTTTTTGGTAGGTAAGATTATGAAAAATGCAGTACATTTTGGCGCGGGTAACATTGGTCGTGGTTTTATTGGTAAATTATTGGCCGATGCAGACATTGAAGTGACTTTTGCCGATGTAAATGAACCTTTGGTCGATCAATTGAGTCATCGTCAAGAATACAAAGTAAAGGTAGTGGGTTCTGAGTGCAAAATTGATACTGTCACTCATGTCACTGCGGTGAATTCAGCCAGTGATGATGTGATTGATCGCATTGTAAAAACGGATTTAGTTACTACAGCTGTCGGCCCTGCAGTGCTTGATATCATTGCGAAAACGATCGCCAAAGGCATCACCAAAAGATTTGAAGCGGGCAATGAACAGCCACTCAATGTGATCGCTTGTGAAAACATGGTGCGTGGTACAACACACCTGAAAGGCGAAGTGTATAAATATCTAGACCCATCGCTGCATGCTAAAACCGATGAGTTAATTGGTTTTGTCGATTCCGCGGTGGATCGCATTGTGCCACCTGTCGAAGCCGCGAACGATGACCCGTTGGCCGTGACGGTTGAAAGTTTCAGCGAATGGATTGTTGATGAACAGCAATTTAAAGGTGAGATCCCCAACATTGAAGGGATGGAAAAAACCAATAATCTGATGGCTTTTGTTGAGCGTAAACTTTTCACTCTAAATACTGGGCACTGCATTACCGCCTATTTGGGTTGTTTGAGTGGTCATAAGACGATTCGTGAAGCAATTGAAGATCCTGCAATTCGTCAGCAAGTGAAGCAAGCCATGCATGAAAGCGGTGAAGTACTCATTCGTCGTTACGGTTTTGACCGTGAATTGCACGCCGCTTATATCGAAAAAATATTGAGCCGCTTTGCCAACCCATATTTGGTGGATGAAGTGGATCGCGTTGGTCGTCAGCCAATACGAAAATTAGGCCCCAATGATAGATTAATCAAGCCATTACTCGGTACAATCGAGTACGGTGTTGAAAACAAAATGCTATTGAAAGGGATTGCGGCGGCCCTTAAGTATACCAACGACAGCGATCCTCAAGCGGTCGAGCTTCAAACATCATTGAACCAATATGGCGTATGTAAAACACTGGCCCATTACACAGGGTTAGATGAGCAGAGCGAGCAGGTTAAGCAAATTGAAGCGATCTACAAACAGCTTTAATCACATAAATACTTTGGAGGGCGCTAATGCCCTCCCTTTATAACAACAATTAGTACAGCGTATGGCAGATAGAATTAACGAAAGCGATATAATTGAACGACTGAATAGTGCCCATTCGGTGCGCGGATTCTTTATTACGACGGTTGAAGTGTTCAATGAGGCGATTGACGCATTAATGCAACGCATTTTTCGCAAAGATAACTTCGCTGTCCAATCAGTAGTTGGCCCTCTATTGCAAGATTCTGGACCACTCGGCAACTTGTCTGTCAGGCTAAAACTGCTGTTTGGCCTTGGGGTATTACCTGATGATGTTTATCACGATATTGAAGATATCATCAAACTGCGTAATCAACTCAACAGTGATGGTGCGGAATACGAGTTCACCGACCCGAAAATTTTGGTGCCGATAAAAAAGCTCCATTTGGTGGCCAAAATGGGCATGGTGCAGTTGGAAGTATTGGAACCGGATGGCGACATTGAACTGGATTTTTACCAGCTTCAACTTCAGCGTCAGCAACAAATCATCAAATCCGGGCTCTCATTGGCGATTGTCGAAATTTGCAATGAACTGAACAAAGAGAGCCCATTTTAGCCTCATCCCAGACAGGCAAGGATTGCCTTTTCACTGAGTTCTACACCTCCCTTTTTTATCTTCTTGTGTTAGCCTAACCTTCATCTAACGAAAAGAGATTTGATGATGAAAATTGGCATTATTGGTCTAGGTGATATCGCGCAAAAGGCGTATCTTCCGGTCATCACACAGCGCCCAGATTTAGAATTGGTATTTTGTACTCGTAATCCAGCTCTTGTTACGCAACTAGCGCAGCGTTACCGCATTTCAGAGAATTGCACGGATTATCGAGAGCTACTTGGCTATAACGTTGATGCGGTTATGATCCATGCGGCGACCTCGGCTCACCCTCAAATCGCCCAATTTTTCCTTGAACACGGAATTCCAACCTTTGTTGATAAGCCGCTAGCCGACAGCGCAAGCGTCTGTGAAATGTTGTATGAGCTTGCAGAAAAGCATCGTCAACCCTTGTATGTGGGGTTTAATCGCCGACATATTCCGCTCTATAACCAACACCTAAATGCAGTGCAAACTGGTAATAGAAACGACTTACGTTCGCTTCGTTGGGAAAAGCACCGCTATGATCTGCCCGGTGATGTGCGCACCTTTATCTTTGATGATTTTATCCATCCGCTAGACAGCGTAAACGTGAATGCTAAAGCCACATTGGATGATGCTTATATTACCTACCAGCAGCATCAAGGTCAGTTATCCCGCTTGGATGTTCAATGGCAACACGGCGAAAGTTTGCTGCATGCCTCAATGAATCGCCAGTTCGGCATAACCGCTGAGCGAGTCAGCGCGAGCTTTGTGAATGAAGGTTTTGAGTTTGACTCATTTACACAAGGAAAACGTTGGCATCAAGGGCAAGAGCAAGCCCTTAGTTTAAAAGATTGGACGCCAATGCTGACCAGTAAAGGCTTTAGCGCCATGATTGACGATTGGATTGGCGTGATAAACAGCGGAAAGCTGGCTTCAGAAGTGGTGGCACGTAACTTGGCCTCGCACCAGCTGGCAGAGGCGCTGTGTCATTATATTGCGAAGCAAATTCGTTAAAACAAAGCGTGATTGAGTAGTAAGTGGACACCAATACTTGCGGCGTAGCCTGTTGCAATAATCGGTGTCCATTTTAGATGGCCTACAAAGGTGTATTTGCCGTGTGCAGCGCCCATCAGAGCCACTCCAGCGGCTGAGCCAATCGAGAGTAAACTGCCGCCGACGCCCGCTGTTAATGTGACGAGCAGCCAGTTTCCTGTGGACATATCGGGTTCCATCGTCAGTACTGCAAACATGACGGGAATGTTATCGACAATTGCCGAAAGAAAACCAATCATCACGTTTGCCCATATGGGGTTCCATTGGCTATACATCACTTCAGAGATCATGCCTAAATAACCCAGTAAGCTTAGCCCTCCTACGCACATGACCACCCCGTAGAAAAACAGTAGCGTATCCCATTCGGCGTGTGAAACTCGCTTAAAGACATCGAATGGCACCACAGAGCCAATACGTTTTAGGGCGGCCTCGTCATTATTTGCAATCGCAATTACGGTTTTTTTGGCCAGCGAAGTAGGTAAGGTTTTCCTGAGGAAATAGCCAAAAAATTGTAAGTAAGCGAGCCCCATCATCATGCCTATCACGGGTGGAAAGCGCACCACAGCATGGAATGCTACGGCGGAAAAGTACGACAATACGGCGGGCTCCGCGTTTAAGCTCGACATGTTCATGCAGGGTGGTTGGCTTTTCCTTGGGCAGAAAAAATGACATCAGCAATGCAGGAACAAGGTAGTTGATCACAGAAGGGAGAAACAGAGAAAGGAACTGTGAAAATGGCACATGGCCCGCTTGCCAAACCATTAAGGTGGTGATGTCTCCAAAAGGGCTAAAAGCGCCTCCGGCGTTAGCCGCTACGACGATATTAATACAAGCAATGTTGATAAAACGTGGGTTGTTTCCTGCCACTTTTAGTACGACAGCGCACATCAACAGTGCGGTGGTTAGGTTATCGGCAATTGGCGAGATGAAAAATGCAAGCAGCCCCGTGATCCAAAAAAGAGCACGAAAATCAAAACCTTTTCCCACCATCCACGCTTGTAATGCATCAAATAATCGCCGCTCTTCCATTGCACTGATGTAGGTCATCGCGACTAACAGAAACAGCAATAATTCGGCGTATTCCAGCAAATTATGCTCTAGCGCGTTTTTGGCAATCTCGGTTAATTCATACTGCTGATAAACATAACCAATCATGGCCCAAATTAAACCAGCTGCAAGTAACACAGGTTTAGACTTTCGTAGCTTAAGGTACTCCTCCATCATGACCAAAGTGTATGCCAGAGTAAAAATGACTAAAGAGGCATAACCAATCGTTGAGTGTGTTAGATCTAACGAATCGATATCGTTAGAGGAAGCAAGAGCGACTGAAGGAAAGAGTAAAGTGCAGAACAAAAGAAGCCATGTGCGTCGAGGTATCATTGTGTTCACTCCTAGAAAGTTAGGCTGATAAAATTCTAGATCTATTGAAGATAGTTCGGTGTGAGATAGCTCTGATCTACTTGATTTTTAATCTTATTCTTGACCTGTAAAGCGAATAAAGAAAAACCCTGTAGCAATAGCGACAGGGTTTGATTTTGATGAGTGGAAGTGAAGAAAGTTAGGCTTGAGCTTTTGCTAAATGGACTTCTTCTTCTTTCACGCCAGCTTGTGGATCATTAAAGCGAGCTTCGTCTAACGCGCCTTCTGTTTTCGCCACAATAAGAGTCACACAGCTATCACCAGTAATATTGACTGCGGTGCGGATCATATCTAATAAGCGGTCAACACCCATAATCAAAGCAATACCTTCTAGTGGCAAGCCGACTTGGTTTAGCACCATCGCTAGCATGACAAGACCAACACCCGGAACGCCTGCTGTACCAACAGAGGCTAGTGTTGCCGTGAGGATGACCATCACGTAGTCACCCATGGTTAGGTCGATATTGAACGCTTGGGCAATAAATGCTGTCGCAACGCCTTGCATGATCGCTGTGCCATCCATGTTAACGGTCGCACCTAGCGGAATGGTGAAAGAAGCTATCTTGTTATCAACCCCTAAGCGGTTTTTAGCCGTTTCCATGGTGACGGGTATAGTCGCATTGGAAGAGGCTGTAGAGAAAGCGAACATAATGGCATCTTCCATTTTACGGAAGAAGGTGATTGGACTTAAACCAGTAAAGCCTTTCAACATCAAACTATAGGTGACAAAACCGTGTAGCAGCAAGGTAACCGTCAGTACTACGAAGTATTCTGCGAGGTTCAAAATGGCACTTAAACCAAGGCTGGTGAACAATTTCGCCATCAGGAAAAATACGCCGTATGGAGCAAGGTTCATCAACAAGGCGACTAGTTTCATAATAACTTCGTTCAAGTCATTAAAAACGCCCGCAATACGCTCGCCCGGTTTACCCGCGGCACTGATGGCTATGCCAAATAGTACTGCAAAGACGATGACCTGCAGTGTTTTACCTTCTGCCATCGCGCTGATTGGGTTGGTCGGGAACATATCAATAAACACTTGGCCCAAAGAAGGGGCTTGCGCAGATTGGAATGAGCTTGCTGCGGTTAAATCGGCTCCGGACCCCGGTTGAAACACAGTGCCCATTGTCAGTGCCAGTGTGATGGCAATCGCAGTGGTTGCGATGTAAAAGGCTAGGGTTTTACCGCCCATGCGGCCAAGTGTGGTGAGATCTTTCAGTGAGCTCGTACCACAAACGAGAGAAACAAACACGAGGGGTACAACTAACATTTTTAAGCTGGCGATAAAGATTTTTCCGCCAACATCGAATAAGCCGTTAACGATATACGCGTCAACAAATCCGTTTTCAGCAAATAGGGCTCGAATGGCAAAGCCAGTCAAAATACCCGCTACCATACCTAAAATAACACGGCCGGTAAGCGACATCGGTTTTTTGGTATTCATTGTGAACACTCCTTTATTTTATGCACTTCGACATCATTTCAAAGCGTGCCGCAGGTTAGCAGGGCTGAGTGCAAATCAAAAAGTAAAATAATGTTAACGGTTAATTGCTGTGATCTTTATCACTTAAAACTGCCCATCTTTTACGTTTTAATAACCTATTTTTGGGTTTAAATTTTTATTTTTTATCATTTGGCAACACATGAGTCTTTTGCGTTAACAAATATCACTATTCTCATCTAATGGTAATTTGCTAGTTTTCATTCAATTTTAAGCTCGTTTGGTTGCATATTTACCCATTAAGGTTGCTTTATATGAATAGGGTCTCAACGGCACTTTTATGTAGCATAAAAAGAAGGGTATGCAACACAAGTAGAGAAAGGAAGGAAAGTGATACTAAGTTGAATGTTATCGACTGAAAATCTTAACGTTTGAAGGAGGCTTGGCCTCCTTCAATGAAACGGTATGCTGGCCTTAGGCATAGATTATGCGAGCTTTTTATTTAACCAGTTATCAAGTGCCAATTTGCCAGCACCAGAGAAAACCAACGATACACTGGCTGCAAGCAGCGCAAGGCCAAACTCATAACCGTTATTAGCCATGAATAAGCCGTTACCTAAGTGTACAGAAGCGATTGCGACGATCATCGTAATAGAAAGAAGCAAGGCGGCAGGGCGAGTTAGTAAGCCAAGTAAAATGAATAGGCCCCCAAAGAATTCACCACTACCCGCTAAAAATGCCATCAGCACACCTGGGTTTAAGCCAATTGAAGCCATCCATTGACCTGTGCCTTCTAATCCATATCCTCCAAACCAGCCAAAGAGTTTCTGCGCACCGTGCGCCATAAAAATGATGCCAATTGGGAAACGAAGCGCAAGCGCAGAAAATCCAGAAGTTGATGTGGTTAGTTGTTTCAATAGTGCTTTCATTAAAGTGTCCTCAGATTCATTAAAAGGTAGTAGGTGCTCAGCGGCTTCCTAGCTGTTGGAGCCAGTGTAGAGTGATTCGTAACCTGAGATAACTCACTCTGTTTGATGATTAAGTTCGAAAAAATTGAACAAGATTTATATAGTACTTTTCTTAGCGCGGGGAATGTTGTGACCTTCTATCTATGATGATTCATGCCGATTGATCGTCTGATATCCCCTTCCTACTTGAAGCTGCAGCGGTGTTGGTTACGTTCGCTCACTTCATCAAATCGTTTATCTATGCTCATGGGGGAAACTTACTTTCCAACCTACCTGCAACTTCAAGTTGTGTAGTTATACACAATATTATCATTTATATGGACACTAATAGCATTCGGATTGACCTGTATTTCATAGTAGTGTCTTTTCAAAGGAGCAGATAATGAATTAAAAAACGAAGAAGGTTACTAAAGTAAACGGGCTACCTTTGGGTCGTTAGCTATATCTTTCTTTACAATGTCATCCATCATCTGTTTTCTCTTTCCCATGGTTTATAAAAAGTGCAAATATTAAAATAATGGAATAAGTGTCAAGAAATAATCAGATTTATGTCCGAGTAGATAAATATCTTATTGTTTGGTCATTAGGATAAATAGTGAATTACGTTTTGATAAAATACCAAATTAGTTGGTTTACAGTTCCAGCAAAGTGCTCAGCCATAGATTAAAGAGCTTCGAGAATGAAGGCTTTTTCCTTCCCACTTGTAGCTGTAGCAATGTTGGCTACATTTTTAGCTATTGCTATGGGGTGCTCACTTACCATATCGACCTGCAATTTCAAGTTGTTTAGTCATAGACAGCCTAAACTGTATTTTTGCGCTTTTAAGTACCTTTTTCATAAGACTCGTCGTTATCAAGAGTACCATCTTCTTTAATTTTCTCTGTTTATTGCCATCAAACAATAATAACTAATTTATTAATTACGGATTATTGTTTTTCTTTTGGCTTGATATTTTATTTAGCGCATTGCATTCATTTTTTTGAAAATTAGATCATCATTCAAATCTATAAAGTTTGATTATATTTAACCTTAACTTTATTGACTTAAGATCACGTTATTTAATTGTATTCATACATCTTATGTATCTATATATATGCCACATCTAATTGTCGGAGATATAAAGTTTGAAAGTTAAGATAATGACCATTTTGTTATTAGCAATATTCGGTCTCATTGTTGGTAAATATTACATTAGCCATAGTTCATTAACATTAGTGCCTGCTCCAAAAGCACTGAATAATAACGAGGATACTGATTTTAAAGCCGCAACAGTTGCTGATGAGCGTCAGTTGATGAAGCCACCACGAGAAGATGCATCGAACGCTGGAGATGCTCGTTCTGCTCTGAATTCAGAGCCTATCACTGAAGAGCGCATGCTTGCGGCACAAACCGTTGATGAAGTATGGCACGACATCAACCCAAGCCCAGCGTTGCAAGCCATTAGGCCAAAAAGTGATGCAGTGACGGAAATCAAAGCGATCGAAATCGAAAATATTGAACAATTCCGAGTTCTGGCAACGGGCGATGCTGTCACGGTCACTATGCCTGATAACCAGCCAGTCAATATCCAAGTCACTTCATCAGAAATTCAGAATGAAGGCGTCCGGACTTGGTCTGGGCAGTTTGAACTCGACGGGGAAGTTTACCCGGCCACATTCACTTTCGGCAAAACGGCAATACTTGGTTTTATTGGTCATCCCAGTGGTCAAGTGAAGCTTGAAGGCAACGGCAGTGAAGCATGGGTTTACCGAGTACCACCGAATCATGGCTATGACGAAACCTCGACCAGCCATTGATACCTAAAACACACGGCTTTGTGTGTTAATAAAATAAATAATGTAGGAGTTTTCTATGAAAATAGCGTCATTGGCATTAGCCGTGGTGTTAGCAACACATGCGTTACCGAGTAGTGCAACCACTGAAATTGATATTCTAGGTGTTTATACACCCGGCACGGCTGAGTGGTTTCAGCAAGATCACGTGGCTCAAATCCAGCACCGATTCAACGTGGGAAATGAAATTCTGCGTCAAAGTGGTCTGGACATCAAAGTCAACTTAATTGGCACGAAAGAAGTAAAATACGATACGCAAAGAGGGCTGAAAAAATCGCAAGAGCAGGCGCTTGATGCGATTACTCCCGGCAATAAACAAGATCCGGCGTTTGCCGATATTGAGCAATATCGTAAGCAGGTTGGCGCGGATATGGTGGCGCTGTTTCGTAATCTAGATATTAAAAATTCTCCTGATTATGAAGATAAAGGCAATGGTACTTACATGCTGAGCTGTGGTCTAGCATGGATAATCCCTGCCGCGTATTGGAACAATAGTGCGCGTTATGCGCAATCTAGAATGTACAGTCATAGCTATTTGAATGAGTGTGGCGATGATACGTTTATTCACGAATTAGGCCACAATTTGGGCTTGAACCATGCTCATGAACAGTACAATGGCGAACCCCATCTTTCAAATGGTACAGAGCAAGATGCGTATGGTTATGGGGTTCAAGGCCAATTTGCGACGACCATGGCCTATGGTTTCTTATTTGGTATTCATAGCCGTTCTTACACATTCTCTAACCCAAGCAAAGTGTGTAAAGGTCAAGCATGTGGTGTCACTGACTACGCGAACTCGGTGCGAGCGATTGGCCTGAGCGCGCCACACATTGCGGCGATTTATGCACGTCCAGATGGGAGTAATGATGGAGGAACGTCACCCAGCGAACCGACTTCGCCCCAACAAGCCATCTATGATTTACAAGGGCCTTTTGCCATTCCCGATCATGCACAAGGAGAGTTAGCACTTCCGATTAATGTGACTTATCAAGGAAATGCGGAAACGGCCACTATTCAACTTGATATTGAACACCCATTTGTGGGTGATGTTTCAGTCAAGTTGTATGCACCTGATGGTGGCTATTGGAACTTAAAATCGTATAACCAGTATGATCGCAACACGGCTTATCGTGTTCGCTTTACACTCAGCGGAATGCAACAAATGAACGTGCAAGGCCAGTGGCGTTTAGTCGTGGCGGATCACTATCAAGGTTTAACGGGTGTATTAAATTCGGCACGCTTATCCTTTGAATAAAGGTTTGCTGTGATGTTGACCCTGCACCTATGTGCAGGGTTTTTAATTACTGGCCAAATTGGGTGGCTTTGAATTGATTCAGCAATCGATGGATCACATAGGTTGTAAGTAATGTGGCGACAATAGCAAACAAAATACTGCCGACTCGGTACAGGGCACTGAAAATTAAATCATTGCCCGGCGTCAAATATTGACCAAACAAGATCCCTAAGGTAGTCAATGAGCCAAAGCCGACCCCTGAACCGCTGGATTCTTTTACATGCCAGTAGCTAAAGAGCATCGCACCTATCCACAGCAGCGGAATAACAAATAAAAGCTGACCTGACCAATCGTAGAGCAGCAGTTGGACCGCAATACCGAAAGTGACACCAAGCAGAGTACCCATCGCGCGTTTGCGTGCGTAGCCTAGCGCTCCGTTCCAATGCATCGGGAAAAGTAGCAACAAGGTTGTGGCTTGCGCGGACATTGAATCTTGCAGATCGAATATTTGAAACACAACGAAAGAGAGTGTGGCAATGGTTGCGCCCATGAGCGCTTCATGACGCATACGATGTGACTCTTTGGCCACGCTTGCATGAGCGGGAGGTTGCCTTTTCTGTGCGTCGGGAATACAGAATGTAACCAGATAAGCGACCATTACCGAAAGCAAATTCGCGATAAAGTTGCTGGTAATCAGATCGTTAAGATCAGTTGTGGAGTAGCTTGCAAAGTGCAGCATGATGCTCAAGCTCAATACGCTGTTCGCTCCAAACAAGAATAAGCTGCCTTTCGACATACAAGCAAATTTGTAGAGAAACAGTACAAAAGCGATCATTGTCATCAAGGCTGGATGACCTCCAAATAGTCCCCCGAGAATGGCTACTTCTAAGCCACAAACGACGGCGGAAGCGAGCAGTTGCTTTGCGGCGTGCGCATTCATGACGGGTACCATGCCCAGTAACAGCATCGGTGTTACGGTAAAAAATACCCCGTAGTTCCAACCCAGTAGTTTACAAAAGGTAAAACCAAGCGTCGCACCTGTTGCAATTCTGACGCATTGGCGAAAATCATTTTCAGATAATGGATGATCCCAAAGTCGCATTTTTTACTCCGCTTAATAGATGTAGTGCAGAGTGCTTAGAAACTGAATTTGCATTTTTGCCAGCCAAGCAAACGGGCCACTTTCTGGTAGCAACTGTACCGTCGCACGAGCACCGGAAGGCAATGTTGACATCGTTTCATCGAGCGAAAGGTGCACACGCATGCGTTGTGCATCACGCACCCAGCGATTAGATTCTGTTGGAGTGGCTAAACGCCCATTCGCATCAAACTGACCAGTGCTTACCCCAGCATCCAGGCTACGAATACGCGCGGTAAAGACTTCGCCGGGTTTGCTGTCAAAAGCAACTAGGGCGCGGCTATTGTCTGGGAAATGGCGTAAGCTTTTTTCTCTAAAATCAGCAATCACGTCTACATCCGTCGCTACCAACGCAACTAACGGCATACCTGCTGCGGCGTAGGTGCCCGTTTCAAGCTGTAAGTTGGTAATGACACCATCTTGCTCTGCTAGCGTTTGTGTGTAGGCAAGGTTTAGCTTGGCCTGCGCCAATTGGTTCAAAGCGGCGCGAATGCTGACATTACTCTCGTCACTATTACCTCGACTGACGTGCAATTCTTGCAGGTGAGCTTGCGCTGCAACCAAATTGGCTTTCGCGGCGGTAGCGCCACTTTGTGCATCGTCTTTAAGTTGCTGAGAAGTCCCATTGCGTGCAAACAGAGTGTTTAATCGGTTAGCTTCGCGCAACTTTTGATCGGCAACGATACGGCTTGCCGTGACATTAGCTTCTGCGGCTGCAATCGATGCATCCAATTGAGCGTTACCTTGTACCGCACGTTCATAATTGAGTTGGGCCTGCTCTACCGCCAGTTGATAGGGTTGTGGGTCGATGGTGAAAAGTACTTCACCCTTGTGTACGGTTTGATTATTAGTGACAAAAACATCACTGATTTGACCATTAACTCGGGGAGATATTTTGGTCACAGTCCGCGTTGCCATGGCTTGCGGTGTTAAAGGCATAGCCAAATCGGCCACCAAAAAATAGGCAAAGAGCGCCACAAAAGCGACGATGGAATATTTGATCCAAAGTGCAAATTTTTGATCAGGTGTCATAAGTAATTATTGTTCCTTTGAAGGTGTTGCTATCGGTTTGCTGAGCGTATCTAGAGCGTTGTGTGAGATTTGTTCGAGCGTAAGAGTCAGTTGGTGCAATTGTTGATCGTCAATATTACCCAGTAAGTTTTGGCGAACTTGCAAAATACGGGTTTCCATCTGCTTGATAAGAGCACGCCCGTTACTCGTCAAACTGACGATTCGAGCGCGCTTATCGTTGTGACAGCAGTGACGTTCGATCAGCGATTGTTCTTCGAGCTGCTTTAAAGTTCGCATTAAAGAAGCCAGTTCTATTTCTAACGCTTCGGCTAAGGTTTTTTGACTGACGTTGTCACCGAGACGCTGTAATTTCCACAATGCGGTCCAACGAGGATGGGTAAGGCCCAAGGGTGAGAGTTCTCGGTCCGCCACCATTTTCCATAAGCGTGAGAGACGAGCAAACTGCTCAGCGAGTGATAATTCTTTCAGGGTGTGCGTGTTTTCAATCATAACGAGTCACATATTACTTAGCGTGCTAAGTAATATAATTTACTTAGCGCGCTAAGTAAATAGCTAATGACGAAGGCTGACATTTTCATACAAACTCAGGACAGCACCTCTCAATGAAACACTGTACATTATTTTCAATGAGCGACTCCCCAATGTTTGAGGCTGTCCTAGCTGCTGAAATTCTGGTCCATACTATGATAATTGAAAATAAACTCGACTACCTGTTTAGCCTGTCTGAACTCTCCGAAACGATTTACCCCAATACCAAAGGCTGGTCTAAAATCAGGAAGAATATCCGTTTTTGTTTATGGGGCGTGACCAATGCCTATGCTCTAAAAAGTATGCTGAGGCTGTTTTCGTGCTCCGAGTTAGCGGAGGTATTGAAGCAATGTCCACAGTTTTTGGAAAAACCATTAAAACCTTATCTCTGCGTCAATTGGTCTGCCAAAGAGCGTACATGGCACATTAATCAACATTTTATCTACTTAGTTGAACAGTTTGGCTTTAATGCTGCGAAGTTTTTCTCAGAATCAGGCTTCTCTATTTTTGATTTTTACGACAAAAATGGGGCGAGTTATTCATTAAGCCTGTGCAGTGGAGAGATAAGAGAAGGTTCGTTGGGGCTGCAACTGACGGATGAAAAAGGGCAGAAAATTTACTCGATCAGTTTCAATATTTCTGATCAAGGGCGCAGTATTTACATTGGTTCACTACAAGGTCCAAGCAGTGGTGTGACCGATCGTAATCAAATCATTAAAGATTTGACGCGCACGACTCACGGTTTAAGAACCAAAGCACTGATGATTGAAATGATCATGACGCTAGCGCGTATTTTAGGGGTTGAGAACCTGTATGCGATTTCTAACCGCGGCCATATGTATCAAGCGTTGCGTTATATTGGCTCAAAGCGCAAATCAGTAAGCTTTGATTACGATGAACTGTGGACAGAGTACGAAGCAGAGAAAATGAGCAAATATTTGTACCGTTTGCCAACCACGCCAAACCGCAAAGGTGTTGAGACGCTAAATCGCAATAAACGCCGTCTATATACTAAACGTTATGAGTGGTTAGCCGAGGTGGAAACAGCCATGTCGGGCCGTATTGAACAGTTGAAACTTATGCCCAAGCATTTCGTGGTTTGATGGATCCACAAAATTAGAGGCTGATGTTATGGTTCAAAACGTCACTGTAGGCAACGCTTCAAACTCAGGTTTCGCAAAATAGTAGCCTTGCATGAGTTCAATGCCGAGTCGTTTTAGCCATAACATTTCTTGTTGAGTTTCAATACCTTCAGCGAGTGGACAAATCCCTAGCTCAATGAGCATTGCGACAGTATGACGGACGATTGCTTGCTTCGTGATGTCTTGATCGATATTACGCAGCAGTGACATATCTAATTTTACTATTTTAGTTTGGAAGTTAACCAATAGCCCAAGCCCGGCGTAGCCTGCACCGAAATCATCAATCGCGGTAGTAAATCCTAGGTTGGAGTAATAAGCGACGATCCGTTTTATGTGCGCTGTGTCTACGATTTTTTCCACCTCAGTAAATTCAAACATGATCCGTTCTGTCGGGAAACCGAACTGCTTTGCTGCCTCTAATGTGGTGCGGATACAACGTTCTGGTTGGTAAATGGCATTAGGTAAAAAATTAATGCTCAAAATACCTGACAGTTTTAGTTTAGCCGCGAGTTTAATCGCTTTGATTCGACAAAGTTGGTCAAAGCGGTATCGGTTGTCATCACTGACTTGTTCAATGATGGAGTAAGCCGATTCATTATTCAGACCTCGTACGAGTGCTTCGTAGCCAAAGATGGTGTTATCTGCAACGTTAACTATGGGTTGGAAAGCCATGGTGAAGTCAAAAGGCAAGCTTTGTTTTTCTGAGCATTGCTGGCAAATACGTTGGTCCATATGGACTTGCTGTTGTTGCATAATCACTCACTGATATTTAATCGAATAGCATGATTATAGTTACTTGCAGCGTGCTCACCAAATTGCATAAATCAAAACGTGACCAGTAAGCCGACGAACTACAACTCTTCAATATGGTGTAGATAGTATTGAGCTTGATCTAAGATTGCTTGTTGAGTGGCGTTTTCAGTGTTATCCCAATTTTTATAAATCATGCCTATCCTTGGATTTTTGGCTAACCGTTCACGATGAGTGAGCATGAACTGCCAATATAAACTATTGAATGGACATGAATTTAGACCACTACGGCTCTTTACTTGGTAGTGACAATCTTTGCAGTAATCACTCATTTTATTGATGTAAGAGCCGCTTGCGGCATAAGGCTTGGTGGCAACAATTCCTCCATCAGCAAACAGAGCCATACCTCGGGTATTGGGCATTTCTACCCATTGCAATGCATCAATATAAATACCTAAGTACCAGTCATCCACCTCATCCGGCTCGCAACCTGATAGGAGTGCAAAATTACCCGTGATCATCAAACGTTGGATATGATGTGCGTAGGAAAACTCCAGTGATTGAGTTACGGCTTGTTTAACACAATGCATACGAGTATCCCCTGTCCAATAGTAGTGAGGAAGAGGTCGTTGAGCGTCAAGGGCGTTGTGCTTGGCGTATTGGGGCATGTTCGCCCAATAAATGCCTCGAATGTACTCACGCCAGCCCAAAATTTGCCTAATGAATCCTTCGATTTGTGCTAAATCCATCGTATTGTCATTCTCAAATCGCATGAGTGCACTTTGAATGACTTCTGCAGGCGATAGTAGTTTGCAGTTGAGTGCAAAAGAGAGCCGGCTATGGTAGAGGCTCCAACGATGTGGGCTCTTTGCCGTCATTGCATCTTGAAAGCGACCAAACAGCGGCAAGCCGTACTGACAAAAGTGGGCCAATAATGACAGCGCTTGTGAGCGGTTAATCGGCCATAACAATGAAGGAGTATACAGGCCGAAAACGTGAATATTATGATGCTGTAAACGGTTATAAATTGCACTGACATCGTTTTGAAAGCTAAGTGGTTTGGGTAGGTTTTCTATGTCTTGCACGCTGAGCTTATTGCGATTTTGGTGATCAAAATTCCAACGTCCACCCAAAGGCATTTGATGATCATCTTGCAGAAGAATACCGAATCGCTTACGCATTTTGCGATAAAACGGCTCCATAATAGTGGTTTTGTTGGTATTAAAATGCTGAGTGATCTCGTCAAAAGGCAATAAAAAGTGTTCAGTATCAAAACAAGTCACTTGTGCATGAGAGAGGTTTAGCTCCTGCAACTGTTGCCAAACTCGGTATTCATCAGGTCGCTGATAGTGAAAGTATTCTGCGTTGATCTGATGACACAGATCACTAATCAATGGTGGTAGCTGCAAATAATCGGCAGTTTCATCAAGGGTCAAGTAGAGAACCTGGTGTCCCTCACTTTGCAATAATTCGGCAAAAGCTTCCATCGCGGCAAAAAAGGCGCAGATTTTTTGAATGTGATGTTTTACATAGCCTGTTTCTTGTTTAAGTTCAGCTATCACGTACAGTACGGAATCATCCGTTTTGTTAAACCAAGAGTGCTTGATGTTGAGCTGATCGCCTAGGATCAAGCGTAAGGTTTTGTACGTTCGCATGCTGTATACCGTTGAGATTGGTTATCGAACATCTTCTACGTTCCAATCAAAAAATCGATCATTGTTGCCGAATAACAAGCGCTGTCTTTCTGTTGCGCTTTGAGAGCCAATTAAGAACAAACAGAGCGATAACGTGAATGTGAGTAGGCTAACATCAATTGAGCGGCTTTATTGCCGAAGGATGAATGATCATTTCTTCTAAACCGCCGCCGTTATGTACTTGAGTGAATCCTTGCTCGAGTAAATAGGCCATGGCTTGGCCCGATCGATTGCCGCTGCGGCAGTAAACCACAATCGGTTGTTGTTTATCGATGTGAGAAAAAGCACTGCTAACAGTATCAAGTGGGTAGTTTAGCGCACCTTCAATATGGCCAGCTGCAAATTCTGCTGCGGTTCGAACATCGACTAAAAGCGCGCCATTTTCAATCCATTGCCATGCTATCGTTGATCGCTCTGATGCCAATGCATCTGAGGTATTGGAGATCAGGCCTACACACAATAACGCTTTGGTCATCAGTGACTTTAACATGTTAGTTTCCTTCTTTTGGCTTAAAAATTAGCCTTCAAATGTGAATGGCGTTAATCAAGGGATTTCTTAAATCTCAACGACGCGACGATAATCCCACCGACGGTAAAGCTTAACATCCATAATGCATCTCGCCATAGATCCATGAGGTTAGCACCGCGCAACACAATCCCGCGGATCATGCGCATAAAGTGAGTCGCAGGCAACGCTTCAGAAATCCACTGCGCTGCGACTGGCATGCCTTCGTAGGGAAACATAAATCCAGAAAGTAAAATTGAAGGCAGTAAGATAAAAACAGTCATTTGCATGGCTTGCAGTTGAGTGGAAGCAATGGTTGAAATCACCAAACCTAAGGTCAAACTGGCGGCGATAAACAGCAGTGTACCGAAGAGAATTTGGCTGATCGCACCATTAATGGGCACGTCAAAAATAAAATGCCCTAAGCCCAAGATGATGAAGACCTGAATTAATCCGACAAAAATATAGGGCACAATTTTGGCGACCATAAGCTCAATAGAGTGAATTGGCGTTGTGATCAGCAGTTCTAAATTGCCGCGCTCTTTTTCTCGCACAATCGCGGCACTGGTGAAGAGGATCATCGTCATGGTTAAAATGACCCCCAGTAAACCGGGCACGATATTAACCGCAGAGCGGCGAGTGGGGTTATAAAACAGCGTGACTTCAAAGGTTTTGACGGTGGCTGGACGAATGTCAAAATCAAAATCGGTCAGCGGCATGGATTGCAGACCTAAAATGGAGGCACTGATCATCGTATCGGAGCCATCAACAATCCACTGGCCTAACACGCGGTTTTGCACCGCGCGCTGAGTGAGATCTTTTGGCAGGATCAGCGCTGCTCTCACGTTACCTTGTTCAATCGCATGTTCAGCTTGCTCTGCTGTGGCAAAAGTGTGTTTGACGCTCACAACCTGTGTGGCTTTGACTGACTCTACAATTAACCGTCCGAGGGTACTTTCACTTTGATCAACGATGGCGATCGGAATATTGCGTACGTCAGTATTGATGGCAAAGCCAAATAGCAACAGCTGGATCAGTGGGATCATCACTACCATGCCAAACGTAATTCTGTCTCGCGAGAGTTGGCGTATCTCTTTCACCATCACCGCTTTCATTCGAAACAGTGCTTTCATTGACGCCCCTTGCCAGTCACAGTGACAAAGACATCTTCCAAACTTGGGCGAGCTAGATTCATCTCAGCTTCAGCCAGTTCAGGGAAGGTTGTTTTTAGCCACGCGATAGGTTGTGTGACTTGTTGATGAATAAGGATCCGCAAGCGGATGCCAAGTTGCGCAGCAGAGCGAACCTCCGCCTGAGCCATGACTTTTTCTTTTAATTGCCGCAAATTATGGGCTCGGACTTCGACAATGTTGACGCCCATCGTGTTCATTAAGGTTTCTGGCTCACCATCTGCACGGATTAAACCCGATTCCATGATGGCTAAACGGTGGCAGCGTTCCGCTTCATCCATGTAGTGAGTGGTGATCAAAATGGTGGTGCCTTGGTCTGAAAGATCGAACAATTGTTCCCAAAATTCCCGTCTATTTTCAGGATCGACCGCTGACGTTGGTTCATCCAAAAACAGCAGTTCAGGTTTATGCATCGTGGCGGCTGCTAGTGACAAGCGCTGCTTTTGGCCGCCACTCATCCCACTTACGCGTTGTTTTCGGCGCTGATCAAGCCCATAAGTGCACAACTGTTCATTGAGCCGTTGTGCCAATGCTTTGCGCGGCATACCAAAAATTTGTCCAATAAATTGTAGGTTTTCCTCTACGGTTAAATCATCGTATAACGAAAATTTTTGCGTCATATAACCAATTTTTAGGCGCAATTGCTCGGATTGTTTTGGGATCGCTAACCCCAGCACATCAACACTGCCGGAGGTAGGGCTTAATAAACCCGTGAGCACGCGAATTGTGGTCGATTTGCCACAACCATTTGGGCCGAGAAAACCGTAAATGGTTCCTTTGGGGACACTCAGATTGATGCCTTCAATCGCAGTGAAATCCCCAAATCTTTTGACCACATTACGGGCGTGAATGGCGAGTTCAGTCACTATTTTTGCCTCGCTAAATCGACTTGCGCCGGAATGCCAGAAGGGAGCGATTGCGCGGATTCGGGCAGATCCACTTCGGCTAGATACATTAAGCGGGCGCGTTCATTTTCGGTCAGTGCGTAGTAAGGCGTGAAAGAGGGTTCCGTTGCCACCCAACGCACTGTGCCTTGCAGCGGCTCTTTTATACCGTCGATATGCACTGGAAACTGTGCGCCCGGCACGACAGCTAAACGGTGTGGTGCGGGAACGTAGACGCGAGCATAAGGGATGCGGCTGGCTTGGATGATAGCGACAATGCCGTTGTTTGGGACGCGCTCACCCAAGTTGTATGGGAGGTTATCCAAAATTCCATCGCGGGTGGCGACAATGGTTAACTCGTCGAGCTTTTGCTGTTGCAGTGAGACGTCGGCTTTGGCGGCGGTCAGCGCCGCTTGGGCTTGTTCGATATCTTCAGGGCGAGTACCAGCGGTTAGCTTAGCAAACTCTTCTTTTGCAGAATCGAGTTCGGCGCGAGCGGCATCACGCGTGGCGGTGGCGCTGTCTTTTTCTGATTGGCTGAGGAGCTTTTTACCGACCAGTTCTTCCACACGTTTGAAGTTTTGCAACGCCTCTGTCAGTTTGGCTTGTGCGCGATTGACTTTGGCTTGTGCGGCCGCCGTGTCTTCTTGGCGTTCACCATTACTCAGTTTGAGCAAATACGCTTGCGCTTTGGCCGCCTCTGCGAGTGCATGGGCCAGCACCGCCTGCTGATTTCTGGTATCCAGTCGAACCAATATTTCGCCAGCATGCACTGCGCTGCCTTCCGCGACAGGAAGCGCGCGAATGATCTCATTGGCGGTGGCGGAAAAAGTGATGCGGTCTCGCTCTAAAGTGCCCAATGCTTGCGCGCTATTTTCCGGCGAGCAAGCATTGAGAGTTGACAGTAAAAGAGAGATAAAGGCAATGCGATGTTTCATGCTCATGGCGAGAGGCTCGGTTAACTTATTGTCTTCATACTAGAAGTTTACCGCCAGTGCCTCAAGCTACATGGTTCATCAAAAGTAGAGGATGTGATTAGCCCCACTTTAATATCGGCCATCGTTGGGGCTGAGCGTATTGGATGAGGCGCGTGCATGGGTTGACCAAATAGGTGAAATCGGCGTGTAGACACAAAGGTAAATCATTGATCGAGTCAGTGAAAAAATGCACTTGACCCACGTATTGTGGGCGCTTAGCTAGCCATTCATTTAAGCGAGTGACTTTACCGTCTCGGTAGGTGGGTGTTCCCAAAATATGCGTGGTGTAATGGTTGTTCTCTATGACCATATCGATACCCATCGTCTCTGCAACGCCTATTTTACGGGCGACAGCTTTAACCAAAAAACTGACCGACGCCGAAATAATGAGCATTTGAATACGCTCGTCCGTTAACTGTTTAATGAGTGCTTTGGCTTGAGGAAATAGCCTAGGTACGATGCGTGTAGCGACACAATCGTCCGCCAAGCGCTGGACTTGCTCTGTGGGCAGGGTGAGCAAAGGTTGCATCGCAAAATCGAGGTAATCTTCCATGTCCATTTCACCGCTGGCATAGCGTGACATGATCAACCTATCCTGCGCGACAAAATCAGGGTCGCTCGCTATGCCCTTATCGGCCAAATATTCGCTCCAAATCATTGCGCAGTCGCCGTCAATCAATGTGTCGTCCATATCAAAAACGTATAGAGGTGTCGGCATCTATTTAGGCTCTCACAGGTTGTATTTCGTTAAGGTTAAACAGTAGTTCTAGCTGACTGCCAGTGGCAAATAATCGCTCTGACGAACGATTGAGTAAATCGACCGTGAGCTCGCAGCCTCCCACATCCACATGGTAGCGAATGACATTACCCAGTAATTGGTGATGCTTGATGGTGCCATGTTGCGGCGCAGAAACATGGGCACCATAGCTCCGCCCAGCTTCCTTGACGTAGATGGATTCGGGGCGAATAGCCACTTTCCAAGCCGTGTCTATGTTAAACAACTGCTTGGCGGTGGCCGCCTCTACTAAATTGTAATGGCCCATAAAACCGGCCACAAACTCATTGGCTGGCTGAGTATAAATGCTTTCTGGGGAGCCTTGCTGAACGATTTCACCTTGGTGCATTAAAAAAATACGATCAGAGAGAATCATCGCCTCTTCTTGATCATGGGTTACAAATACGGTGGTGAGATTGAGCTCTTTTTGAATATCACGGATCTGCTGGCGCAAGTGTTTGCGAATTTTGGCATCCAGTGCTGAAAGGGGTTCATCAAGTAGCAAAATACGCGGCTTGACCACTAAGGCGCGAGCTAAAGCGACGCGTTGGCGCTGCCCACCCGAGAGCTGGTTGGGATAGTGTTTTTCTTTCCCTATCAGCGAAACCAGTTCGACCACTTTTTGTACTTCGCGCGCGATGTAAGCTCTGTCTTGCCCTTGCATTTTGAGGCCAAAGGCGATGTTTTCAGCCACCGTCATATTCGGAAACAGAGCGTAGGATTGAAACACCATGCCAATGCCGCGTTGCTGTGGTGTTTGGTTAGTGATGTTTTCACCGTTGACCCAGATTTCGCCGTCATCGACGGGATTTAAGCCAGCCAAACTGCGCAATAAGGTCGATTTCCCGCAGCCGCTCGGACCAAGTAGCGTGACAAATTCCCCTTGCTCAATGGAAAATTCAATCCCTTCAAAAACGGTATTGTTGCCAAAACGTTTGGTGAGGTTGGCGACGTGGACGTAATCAGAGCGAGAGGTTGTGTGGGTCGTGGAATTCATTGAGTGGATCCTCGGCTAAAACGACTGGCGAGCCAAGTCAGTAAAAAGATAAATAGGAAGTAAGTCATCACTAACGCGGAGGTGAAGTGACCACTAGTCTGACGCATGTTGTAGAGATAAATCTGCAAGGTTTCATAGCGCGTGCCGACCAGAATGTTCGCAAATACAAACTCGCCAAGTAGAAAAGAAAAGGATAGAAACAGCGAAGCCATCAACCCTTTTCTAATGTTTGGCAGTACGATCAGTAAAAAAGCACGGCTGGTGCTTGCGCCGAGCAGGTGCGCGGCGTCCATGAGATCGTGTAGATGGATCGCCTCAAAACTGTTGGCAATTGCACGGTACATAAACGGCAGCGCAATGGTGAAATAAGTGCCAATCAAAATCCAAGGTGTACCCACAATTGGAAATTGGCTATCGGCGTACAGTTGCAGTAATCCAACTGAAGAGACTACAGGCGGTACCGCAAAAGGGATTAAAATCAGCAGGTTCATTACTTTATCGAGACGAGGGAAATAGTAAAACACCACGAAGATCGCCGGAATAATCAAAACCGCGCTGAGTGTCAGAGAAGCGATGCCAATCAGCAATGAGCGGCCAAATGCATCGAGAAAGCGAGGGTCGATCAGCAGTTTGAGATACCAGTCAAAGGTGAAGCCATCGGGTAAAATCGTTGCGCCCCAGCGTGAAGAAAAGGAATAAACCAAGGTGGCTAAAATGGGCAGCAACATCACTCCCACGATGGAATAGACCACACTTTTATGATAGGTGATTTTATCAAGGGTAGGATTAGCGTTTTGCATGGGTGTTCCTTGCGCTATAGCTTTTCGCAATTAGCCACTGATTGATCACAGTAATGAAGGCTAAAATTAGCATCAATACTACGGAAATGGCGGCGGCCAAATTGGGCTCTAAGAACAGATCTCCCGCCACTAAACTGGCAATGCGTACCGTAATGACGTTGTAGTTGCCGGATGTGAGTGCGTAGACGCTGGCATATGCGCCCATCGCATTGGCGATTAGGATAATCAAGGTGCCGAGTAGGGCTGGTGAAAGCACAGGCAAGGCGATTTTCTGCCAATATTGCCATCCGTTGGCACCCAGAGTAGATGCCGCCGCTTGCCAGTCATCACTGAGCGCATCAAATGCAGGATAGAGCAGCAGCACGCCAAGAGGGATCTGAAAGTAGATATACATCGCCAGCAGCCCCCATTTGCCATATAGGTTGAACTCTTCAATCAAACCGTATTGCTTTAGCAGCAAAGTCAGTGCGCCGTTGACCCCAAGAATAATAATGAAAGCGAATGCCAAAGGGACGCCAGCAAAATTACTGCTCATATTGGTAAAGGCGATCACACCATCGCGCAGCTTGCCATCGACTCGGCGTAAGGAGGCGACCAACATTGCCGCAATCGCAAGGCCAGCGACGCTGGACCATATGGCGAGCCACAAACTGTTGCCCAGCCCTTGTAAAATAAAGGATGAGCTGAAGATTTCGCGATAATGGTCTAGTGACCATTGATCGTCAGAGATAAAGCTGTTGAACAAAACCCACAGCATGGGGGCGAGCTGAAATAAGTAGAAAAACAGCGCAAAAGGAGTAAGCCATAACGCAGGTTTGAGTTTGCGTGCCCAGTGTGTTAATTGGCTCAGCACGGCGCTAGGCTTGCTAATAACTTGGCTACTGATCATGCTAAGCACTCCGCAGAAAAGGGCTTATTGTGATCAAGATTAAGCAGTTGGCAGCATAGGCCGCAGAGCTCAGTTTGTTTGATCTCACAAGCTTGGTGCGAAAATTGACCGCCCAATACAAACAGCGGGACGTTGCGCTCTTCGGTTAATATTCCGCCGTGTGACTTGTCATTGTTCATGCCGTGATCGCTGGTCACCATCACTTGGTAGCCATCGTTTAGCCAGCTTTCTAAAAAGTGAGATAACAGCGCATCGGCCATGCGTGCACTATTACGATACTGTCCTGAATCAAGGCCAAACTTATGTCCAGCATCATCGATATTCATTGGATGGATCAGTAAAAAATCAGGCTGATGAGTACGACGTAAGTGTTCGGCGTCTAAAAACAGTGCTTCATCGGGATAGTGATCCCAGTGATAAAAACAGCCATGCTGAATATTGAGTGTTTTATCACAGGTAAAACGATCGCGCGTTGCATCAAAAGGCGCGCGGTTATAGAGCTCGCTGACCCAATGATACGCCGCTGCGGCTGTTGTCAGCCCTTGCTCTTTTGCCAAACTGAAGATGGATTGATGATGTGAAAGGCGCACAATGTGGTTATGAACAATGCCGCTTTCGACAGGCTTTACGCCAGTGAGTAGACATTCATACAAAGGACGCGATAGCGAAGGCAATTCACATTGTAGGGAGTATAAGGTTGCTCTTTGCTGCTCAATTAAGCCGTTTAAGTAGCCCATGCAATCACGGGCTACGGAATAATTGAGTCCATCAAGAACAACAAGGATCACCTTATTGTTCATGGTTACCTCTTACTGCTGGTGGATAATGACATTTTCTTGCCATTGACGTGGCAATTGGCGAGCTGATTTTTCCCAAGCATTAAAGTCGCTAATTGGGCTCACGTTCTGGTATTGATCGTTAGCAATCAATTTGCTTTGTACCGCAGCAGGCAGTGCAACGTTGCTGCGGATCGGGCGAGCATAGCCTTGTGCAAGGTTGATTTGGCCTTGATCGCTAAAGATGTATTCACGTGCTAGCTTGGCCGCATTTGGGTTTTTGGCGTATTTATTGATGATGGTGGTGTAGCCGGAAATCACAGAACCATCTTGCGGAATGTTAACGGTAAAGCGGTTACGGTCAATTTGGTCACGGTAACTTAGAGCGTTGAAATCCCACAATACGGCCACTTCAACTTCACCTTTTTCGAGGTTAGCGATACTTGGGTCTGTAAATGATAAGCGCCCTTGCTTGGCGAGTTTGGCAAAAAATTCGATTGCCGGATCGAGGTTCTTTTCACTGCCACCATGAGCAAAAGCAGCGGCTAGTACGGCATTATTTGCTTGCGCGGCAACACCGACATTGCCAATACTGATTTTGTAATCGCCTTTGAGCAAATCGTTCCACGTTTTTGGCGCATTCTTGACTAGATTATTGTTCGAGATAAAGGAAATGGTGCCCGTATAAGCCAGAGCCCAGTGGCCATCTTTATCTTTGGCCCAGTCAGGGATGTCATTCCAAGTGCTCGGTTTGTACGCTTGAGTTACGCCTTTTTTCACCGCCACGCGAGCAAATGCAAAGCCAACATCACCGATATCGGCGGTCGCATTTTTCTTTTCGGCTTCAAACTTGGCAATTTCTTGCGCTGAGCTCATATCCGTATCTTGGTGTTTTAGGCCATAAATCTTACCTAAATCGCTCCACGTGTCTTGCCAGTTAGCCCAACTGCCGGGCATACCAACACTGTACACTTGGCCTTCTTGTTTCGCTGCGTTGATCAAAGATTGTAAATCGGCCTCTTTAGCAAAGGCCGAAGTCGAAAGAGTCAGCGCAAGTGCTGTGGCAGTCGTTGCGCGGGTAAATAAGGTTTTCATTGTCGCTATCCTTCTGGACTAGGTCAGTAAGTTCGATTTTTATCCTAGGGAAGAACTGTGACGTTTTCGGTGTAGTTATTTGACATTTTTGATGATTTTCTATTGCACTTTTATTTCAAATTCAATCAATTAGCCTGTCATAAATCTGTTATCTGCCTTAAGTAGTCTAAAAGACGTTTATTCACTCTGTATAATATTGGACTAGGTCACGCATGAGATTTCGCAGCCCTTTGCCAGTGGCAAATGCTCCTTTAGAAAAGACCCAACTTGGTAACATTAAAGGCACCCTTCGTGAGCAAATTTGCAGTGGGATGCTGAGCGACAGACAAAAACTGCCATCTGAACGTGAATTGAGTGAATTGTTTAATACAACGCGCATTACGATTAAAGACGCTTTGGTTTCACTGGAAACGGAAGGATTGATTTACCGAGAAGAGCGGCGTGGCTGGTTTGTCTCTCCGGCGCGAATACATTATAACCCGCTATCGCGTTGCCACTTCCACCAGATGATCCGCGAGCAGCACCGAATCGCAGAAACTAAGCTGATTACAGTACGCAGCGTGATGGCTTCTCGTGAGTATGCAAGAGCGATGAATATTGACCGAATTACGCCCATTCATATTATTGAACGGTTGCGCTCGATTGACGGGCGAGCAGTACTGTTTGTCGAAAACTGCTTGATTGCGAAGTGGTTCCCCAAGATATTAGAAGAGAATTTAACCGCTTCGTTAACCCATCTTTATCAGCAAAAATACGGTTACATCACCACGCGTTCTCGTTTTGAAGTGATCCCTACGGCGGCACCTCTTCATGTGGCAAAAGCGCTTAACTTAGCCGCAGGCCAATCCGTGCTGAAAATTTGTCGAGCCAATTACAAACAAGATGGCGAGATTATGGATTGCGAATTTGAGTACTGGCGGCCAGATTCTGTGCTGATCAGCATCGACAGTTGTGATGGTGGGTGAATAGCTTTAGACTCGGCGCAACCTTTTTCACCCTGCTAGTCGTTTATGAATTTTTCTAAGCTTAACTTTAGCGCCCCTTTGATGGCAGCGCTGCCTGCGTCGCGACACACGGCGACCAAAATCCAACAATTGGCTATTCCAGCCGTACTTTCTGGGCAAGATGTGCTTGCCTTCGCGCAGACGGGCAGTGGTAAAACGTTAGCTTATGGTTTGCCTTTACTGCAACGGATTGAAGTTAATACTCTTGAAATTCAATCCGTTGTCATTGTTCCTACCCGTGAATTAGCACAACAAGTTAGCCAAGAGCTGAGTACCGTGGCAAGCAAAATGGGTATTAGCTTATGCACTTTATGCGGGGGAGTGGCCCAAGAAGAGCAGCTTGCGCAGTTGGCCAAATTACCGCATTTAATCGTCGCGACACCGGGCCGCTTGCTTGATTTACTTACACAGCAACTGATCTCATTGGAGTCGATGCACAGTGTGGTGTTAGATGAAGCTGACAGACTGTTAGAGATGGGGTTTTGGCCGGATGTACAACGCCTGCTCAGTTTTATGCCCCAAACCAAACAAACGTTGTTGTTTTCCGCCACACTCGCCGCCGATCTCGAACAGGTGGCATTGGCCGTGTTAAATAACCCGGTAAAGATAGAGGCGAATCAAGCCAATCAAGTGGTGGAAGAAATTGAAGAGCAGCTCTACCTTGTGAATAAGGGCAGTAAAGCACAAGCATTAATTGCTCTGATTAAGCAGCGAGCTGGGCAGCAAGTATTAGTGTTCATTAGCGCTCGTGATAGTGCTGACGCGGTCGCGAAAAAATTACTCAAAGCGGGTATTCGTGCGGCGGCTTTGCATGGTGAAAAAGATCAAGTTATTCGCGAGAAAACGTTAGCTGATTTCAAAGCGAATCAAGTGGATGTACTGGTGGCCACCGATTTACTGGCGCGTGGTATTCACATTGACGCGCTGCCAGTGGTGATCAATTTTGATTTACCGCCTAGTGCGCCAGTTTATATTCACCGCGTTGGCCGCACAGCGCGTGCTGGTCAAGGTGGTGTGGCAATTTCACTGGTCTGCCATGGTGAAAGCCAAGCGCTGGAGGCAATCCGTAGCTTAACGCAGCGCGCTTTACCGCTGCAGGCGTTGACCGATTTTCCAGTGACAGACCAACCGACCAGCGGTGAACCGAAGCGCAAACCGCGTGATAAGCAAGCCAACCGCCGCAGTGCTCAAAAGCGCAGCGTGAAGCAGTTTCAGCAGAAAACAAGCCATTAAGTAGCTCAATATACGCATGCTATTGTGCGTTTTGATGGAGTAAGGAAACTAAGTGACTCAGGAAATTTATGCATTTATTACGATTGAAATGGCACATTAATCGAGTTTATGTGTAAATTTTCAGCAGCTTATTGTGAACAACCTATCATTATTGGACTAAATCAAGAAAATGCAGTATTCAGTTTCATGAGATTATATTCACAATTTTAGAATCATTTCTAGGATAAATATTCTTTAATCCACGTTATTAACACGATTGTGGATAATTAGTCGTTAATCAATCATTATCAATATAAGCGATGACTTTCTAGTCAAATAATATTTTAATGTATGTCACATTTACTGAAAATTTTTTAACTTACCATTTCGCCACTTTGATTGTTTTATCAAAAAACACTTATTAAATATAAATTCGTATTTCTACTAATAATAGGATAAATTTCGATATGGCTGCCGATATTGTAAAGGTTTCAAGAAACACAGAAAATGCACCTATATGTGCTGTCTCTACACAAACTGTCGCTTTTTCTCATTATAATAATATTTCAGCACAACTACCGATAGATCCTAAAACAGGTGAAATTGTTATTGGTTGTATAAATGACCAAACAAAGCAATGTCTGAATAATATACAGTCTATCGTAGAAAGTATTGGTCACGTTATGGATGATGTGGTCAAAATGAATATTTTTGTAAAGAATATTTCAGATATTGATGCCATCAAAAAAGTATACCCCACTTTTTTTCAGGGGCCGCTTCCTACAGTGACCATAGCGGCGGTTGCGGCTTTACCTGTCAGTGATGCTTTAGTGCAAATTGATGCTCTTATTTCAAACGGTGAAGGCACTGCTCCACAAGCGCCTTGTGAGCTCATCAAAGTGTCAAGGAATACTGAGCATGCACCTCAAGGTCTATACTCTCAAACCGCGGCCTTCTCTCATTATAATAACCTCTCGGCTCAATTGCCGATTGAACCTAAAACGGGAGAAATAGTACAAGGTGGTATTAAAGAACAGAGTCAACAGTGTTTGAATAATATTAATGCTATCTTAGAAAGTATTGGTCATACGATGGCTGATATCGTTAAAACAACGATATTTCTTAAAAATATATCTGATGCAGAAGCCATCAATGAAGTCTGTGGACAATTTTTCCCAAGTTATGTGCCTGCGCGAAGCCTAGTTAGTGTTGCTGACTTGCCTATGAATGCATTGGTGCAAATTGATGTTGTTGTGTCACATGGTGATGGTACACCGCCACAGCTTCCTGAAGATACTCGCTTACTTGTGATTGAAGCAAATAATACCGTGAATGCACCTGAAGTCGACTATTCCCACTCTGTTGCTTTTTCTCATTATAATCATATTTCAGGTCAGTTACCTTTATCTCCAAAAAATAATGAAGTTGTTGCTGGTGGAATAAAAGAACAAGTTAAGCAGTGTTTAGAAAATATAAAGAATATTGTAGAAAGTGTTGAGCATGTTATGGATGATATTGTTAAAGTCAATATTCAAATAAAAAATATGGATGACATTAATATTGTCAATGAAGTTTACACAACCTTCTTTAACCATAAGCTACCTGCGAGAACCGTGATTGGTGTTTCAGAGCTGCCTATGGATGCGTTAATACAAATTGACGCTGTGGTTTCTAATTGTGAAGGTACACCACCTAAACATTAACGAATATTTCTTATTGACTAAAGAAGGGGGTATCAATGATACCCCCTTCTTACTTGTTAGCTATCTGTAATTGCAATACCAATATCACGCTGTTTAGTTATGGCAATCGAAATCAAACAGGCGGCGTATGAAAAACCGATCAATTACTGTTTTTCAGGGCCGTTAAAACGTGATGTAGTGAGGGGACCACTTGGTGTCCAAGCGCTAAAACCTCTTCACTGGGTTTGACGAGATCAGGAATTTGGTAGGTGATCATATTCGCACTCACGGCGGATCGCACGCCGTTATTAGAATCTTCAAAGGCTAAACATTGGGTCGGTTCAGCGCCAAGACGTTGCGCAGCGAGTAGATAAATCTCAGGATCGGGTTTGCCATGTGTCACTTCACAACCAGTTGTGAAGGAGTCAAAGTATTGCTCAAGGCCTGAAAGACGCAGCTTAATTTGTGCCACGTCTTTTTGGGTTGATGTTGCGACGGCAGTAGGAATACGATTGACTTTTAACCATTGTAATAACTCGATAACCCCTTCTTTCACTGGGATCGCCTGGTGTTTCACCACGGCATCGTAACGTTTACGCCACTCCGTATGTAATACCGGATAGTCCAATTCTGGCCCGTAGCCTGCGCGCAGTGCTTGTTCAATACCTGCTGCATTGCGACCAATAGCCGAGAGATAAACCTCTTTTAAAAATGGGACGCCAACTGCGTGGCAAGCTTGTTCGAATATTGTAAGGCAGACACGTTCCGTGTCGAGTAACAGTCCATCCATATCAAAAATGGCAGCTTGAAATTTCATAAGTACAACTTTAGGCGAGTGAAATGGAGTGGGCTATTTTCACATAAGTCGACCTATGGAGGCGATCTTTTTCCTGCACTTTTTCTTTTTCTCATACTTCAATAAAATCAGCCAATTATAAGCGCTAGTTTGTTAGCAATGAGTTATGCTTAATGTGAAAACCTTGTTGCGAGAAGAGGGGGAAGCAATTTGAATAGTGCATTTGTACAACAGTGGATGCCGGGTTTACACCAACTGAAAGACTATGAAACACGCTGGTTGATGGATGACGTACGTGCGGCGCTTTCTGTGGTTGCGGTTGCACTGCCTGTCGCGATAGCGTACGCGCAGCTCACTGGAGTAAGTGCGATTGTCGGCTTATATTCCTGCGTATTGCCGATGTTGGTTTACGCGATTTTTGGCACGTCTAGGCAGTTGATCTTAGGCCCAGACGCGGCAACTTGCGCAGTGATTGCGGCGGTAGTGACACCGCTGGCGATGGGCGATCCTCTCAAACACTGGCAGTTGGTCATGACAATGACGGCAATGACTGGTGTATGGTGTTTGCTGGCCAGTCGTTTCAAACTCGGTATTTTAGCCGATTTTCTCTCTCGCCCTATTCTACTTGGGTTGTTAAACGGTGTTGCTCTGACCATTATCGTGGGTCAATTTGCTAAAGTATTTGGGCTGAAATATGAGCAGCAATATCTACTAGAGCGTATCGTGGAAGCGCCATCCTTGCTGATTGATTTGCATTGGCAAACCTTATTGATAAGTGCGCTGACAGTGGTGGTTTATTTTCTGTGTAAGCGTGTCAGGCCCAATTGGCCAGCAGCGATGTTGGCTATCATCGCTGCTGCATTTTGGGTGTGGTTTTTTGGCGCTGAGCATCTTGGCGTTAAAGTCGTTGGTTTAATCCAAGGTGGGTTACCAATATTCCAAACCCCTCTATTTGATCTAGGGGTGAGCCGTGAATTAGTCATGCCCGCTTTGAACTTAGCGATGGTGAGCTTTGTCAGTATGATGCTCACTGCGCGCAGTTTTGCGGCAAAAAATGGTTACGATATTGACGCCGACAAAGAGTTTCGCGCGCTTGGCTTAGCTAATATCGCTTCTGCATTTTCACAAGGTTTTGCCATCAGTGGGGCGGATTCACGTACGGCGGTGAATGACGCTAATGGTGGGAAATCGCAATTAGTTTCGATTATTGCAGCGATTGTGATTGGATTTGTCGCGATTGTGGCGTATCAGCCACTACAATACATTCCGATTGCTGCATTGGGGGTGGTGTTGATTATCGCGTCTATCTCGTTGTTGGATCTGAAAGGGATTTGGAGTTTACACAAGCGTGATAAAGACGCCTTCTATTTGGCAAGCTTAACCTTCATCGCTGTATTGGTCATTGGCGTTATCCCCGGCATCACTCTTGCGGTATTACTGGGTCTGTTCCAGTTCTTACGCACCGTGATGCGGCCAAGTGATCAAACATTGGGTTTGGATGATAAAGGCACGATTCGCACGATTGATACGTCAGCGAAGGCGAAACCAATACCGGGTTTGGTGATTTATCGTTTCAACTCTCCGCTGACTTATTTCAATGCACCTTACTTTAAACGTCGTATTTTATTTCACACTGAATCGGCGGGCATGAGTGTGGGGTGTGTGATTATTGATGCGGTGTCGAGTTTTACCCATTTAGATTTAAGCGTCATGGCGATGTTGTCGGACGTGCAAAGCATTCTGAAAAAGCGAGGCATTCGTTTAGTGCTAGCGGGGCGTAAACGCAGTTTGAGAAAATGGTGTGAGATCGCTGGAATTTCAACGGGTGATGGCGGCGTGGTGATTCGTGCGGACATGTATTTAGCCATTAAGCTAAGTGGATGTTACCAACACGCTGTAGAAGAAGGGCAAGTTCCGCCAGTACAAAAAGAGCCGCAAAAGGATATTGAAGGTGAAATTGCGGCTGCTATTTAAAATGAGGTTGGCTCTCGTTAATAATATTGGTTCTCGTTAATAAAATATAAAGAGCTCTTGAGTATCGAAAAGATGTAAGAAATCCCATTCAATCATGATGCTTTCCTTTTTATGTGATGAGAGCGAGTGCTCGGCCTTTTGCTAAACGGTTAGTGCCTGTTTGGATAAGCATAGGTGAGCGTTATGCATTAGGCAAAATGGTACGGGTTATTAATCTAATATAGGTAGCCTATGGATATGGTGGTTTTCGACGCTAGGCGTAGCGTGTCGGCAGGTAAACAGTTCGCTGTACTTGAGCGGCTAGTTTCCGATGAAACTGTAGCATTTCACCTTCACTGCATGGCTGCCAAGTTAAGGCCTTGCCGACCACACCGTGATGTTGGAAGGCGTTGAGCCGAATGTTGACGTTCGCAGGCAACTGGTTAATCAGATGCGCCACTTCGGTAATTTCAGTCTCTAAATCACTTTTGTCCGGTATATGCAGCAGTCGCACTTCGTGCAGTTTATTCAGTGTAGCGAGGTGGAAAATAGTGCGTATCACTCTATGGTTACTGCGTCCGGTTAGCCACCGATGCGTTTCCTCTTGCCAAGCTTTTAAATCGATCATTGCGCCATCCAAATAGGACGAGATTTTGTCCCATCCCGATTCTGATAGTGAGCCATTACTATCAATAAAACAGCTGAGATGTTTCAATTCTTCATCGCGTTTGATGGCTTTGAAAAGAGCGATGATAAACGGAAGTTGTAGGGTTGCTTCCCCTCCTGAAATGGTAATACCGGCTAAGAAATAATGATTTCGGCGGATAAGTTCCACGAGTTGTTCAACGCTGTAGTGATGAATTTTTGGGTTTGATTGGTGTATGCAGTGCTCAATGCAGCGATCGCAGTGAGTGCATTTATCTGCTAGCCATTCGACTTGCTGGTCAGCATTGAGGCGCAGTGCTTGCGATGGGCAGGTTGGCACACAATCACCGCAATGGTGACAGTGACGAATCGTATGTGGGTTATGGCAAGACAAGCAATTGAAGTTGCAACCTTGCATAAAAATGACCAGTCGGTTACCCGGACCATCAACGCAGGAGAAAGTCAGCACTCGGCTGACTTTTGCTCGGAGCGGCTGTTTTCCACTCACCATTAGTTTAGCTGACAGAGTTTGGTTGATAAGCCGGTTGCATTTCATGGCTAACCACGCGTGCTTTTCGCTTGAGCACGGCCGTGTTTTTGGCCGCTTCTGCCCCAAGAAATGTGGTGTTGGTGCGTGATCCGCGCTGCTCAAATTGCGCTATTTCAGACAATTTCACCATGTAACCCGTAATGCGAACTAAATCGTTCGAAGCCACGTTGGCCGTAAATTCGCGATAGCCAGAGTGGAAGGCTCCTTTACATAGGTTGAACATCGCCTCTGGGTTGGCCTTTATGGTTTCATCCAGAGTTAAAATATCGCTGATACCAGAGGTGTAATATTGATGATGTCCAGCCGTTGCTTGTACATATTCAATCGGGTTGGGTTCGGTACCATAAGGGATGCGCACGCCCGGAGTGACATCAAGATCAAGGCTAATACCACCTTGCGCGTGCAGCAAAGCACGGCCGTTGAAGCCATATTTGACTGGTGAGTTTTGTACAATGTCGGCCAGCTTGGCTGAAATGGCGATGCCTAATTGGTTGGCGATATCATCATGGCCATAACGAGCGTTACTCTGCTCCTTTTCCAGTAATAGATTAACGGCTTCAGCCATGCCATAAATGCCAAACATCGGTGCGAAACGAGATTCTTCAATCAACCCTTCTTGAGTCAGAAAACCTTCAAAAAAATGAGATTGTTGGTGCAGATGAGCAGCTCGAACATCCATCAGCTCAATCATATATTGGCTGTAAGTGGGTAGAATCTGATCTAAAAATGTTTGGCGGTCACTGGCTTTTTTCGCGGCCTCTTTTAAATTCATTCTGACTAAAGTATTGCAGCCTCCCGCTAAAGGAAGTGAGTTGTAGCAACTGACGATACCAAAACCTTGCTCGCCATAGGCGGTGGCATGAATCGGATAGTTGGCGATGTGCGGTTTACTGCATTGACAGATATTATCGGTCGCTTGTCGCAGTAAATCGTCAGGAGTGATAGAAGGGTCATACATGAAGGTAAGGTTGGGAGCGATCTGTTTCAGTTCAGCATCGACACGTAAAATAGTACGACAAATAATATTGTCGCTCGGGCCGATGTTGGCGTGCATGAAAGCATCGGGAAGAGTGCGATCAAGCATGATCCAAAACAGCTTCAATTTTTGATAAATCGACGCTTCGCTTAGTTCGCCCACATAGGGCAATAACACGCTATCCAATTGCCCCAAATAGACAGGAATAGAGGTCACTGAAGGCACGTGATGGTACAAAATGGTCAGCATATTGAGTGCTTCATCAAAATTACTGGCAGGCGAAAGCTCTAAATACTCACTGCCTTGTGCTAAAAATTTTGCGTAGTCAGGCAACACGTAACGTGGTTTAAAAGGGGCATGGCCTTCAAACATATCGCAGATAATGCCCTGTTCCATTGCACGAGCCAACTCAGGAGAGAGTTTCAGATAGGGCAAGCTTGCTTCGGCCTCTAGCGCAAGGAAGTGTGACTTTTGTTTGGGCGAGAGGTGTGCGTCAGTGACGATGGCTTGGAAGCGTTGCTGTGTATCGAGTGAATGGCTCATGAATTAAACCCTTATATTATTGTGGTTTAATCCTAATGTGCTTGGTTACTTTTCACTATTGATAATACATCAAGTAGTCATTTCCATAATGGAAATAAAAACGCCACTTCGTTATCGTCGAAGTGGCGTCATCAGGAACCTAAGGTTAGGCGTATTGCGCTTCGATTTGGTTCGATTTTAGATAAGCAGGGTGAGTGGCGAGCTGCTCTAAGTAACGTTCAATATTCGGGAAGTGAGTAATCGCTCCGTTGGTCAGCAATATTTCAGCAATGAATGACATCATGAAATCAGCGCCAGTGAGTTGGTCGGCCACTAAGTAGCGTTTACCCGCTAAACACTGGTCAAAATAACTCATCACTTTGGCCGTTTCGCTTTCTGCATAGCCACCAAGGAAATTGGTTTGGCAGCCATCTTTGGCAACAAACATTTTTAATAGCAGCGGCAATATGGCAGAGCTTTCCGCAAAGTGGAGCCATTGCTGGTACTGCACATATTCCACGCTGCCACGCTGAGGCGCAAAGTGTTGGCCGTATTTTTCTATCAAGTAATCGGTAATGGCGCCAGATTCAGTAATCACCAAACCATTGTCTTCAATCACAGGTGACTTACCTAACGGATGCACGCTTTTTAGCTCCGGCGGTGCCAGAAAGGTCACGCTATCACGTTGATATGGAACCACTTGATACTCAACCCCGAGCTCTTCAAGTAACCAGATAATGCGCTTAGAGCGTGATTTATTTAGATGGTGAAGTTTGATCATTATGCGGTCCTTATTAAAGTGGTTGGTTGATTTGGATAACCAGTTTGCCAAAGTTTTTGCCTTCCAATAGACCAATAAAGGCTTGTGGTGCGTTTTCTAAACCGTCAATCAGTTGCTCGCGGTATTTCACTTTCCCTTCGCTTAGCCATTGAGTCATATCAGTAGCAAATTCGTTATAGCGATGGCCGTAGTCATCAAAAATAATGAAACCTTGCATGCGGATTCGTTTGGTAAGCAAGGTGCCCATCAGCATAGAGAGGCGATCAGGTCCTTCAGGCAGCGACGTTGCATTGTATTGAGAAATCAAACCACACAGCGGAACTCGCGCTGCTGTGTTAAGCAGAGGTAAAACCGCATCAAATACTTTGCCACCGACATTTTCGTAGTAAACGTCAATCCCTTGAGAACATGTTTTAGCCAATTGCTCTGCAAAATCGTCAGCTTTGTGATCAATACATTCATCAAAACCTAATACTTCTTTAGCGTAACGACATTTTTCCTCACCGCCAGCAATGCCCACCACTTGGCAGCCTTTGATTTTAGCAATTTGACCAACCGTTGCCCCTACTGGGCCAGTAGCTGCGGCGACTACCACAGTTTCACCTTGCTTCGGCTGGCCAATGTCTAGCAAACCCATATAAGCGGTAAAGCCGGGCATTCCCATGATGCCTAGTGCGTATGAGGTTGGATTTTTACCGAGTTTAAGTAAACCTTCGCCGTTAGAAATAGCGTAATCCTGCCATCCGGTATAAGCGAGTACCCACTCACCTTGCTCAAATTTTGGGTGGTTTGATACTTCCACTTGACACACGGTCCCGCCTACCATGACATCATCAATCGCGACAGGATCGGCGTACGATTTAGCGTCACTCATGCGGCCGCGCATGTAGGGGTCAAGTGAAAGATAAACACTACGCAGCAGCACTTCACCAGCGGCAGGTGTTGGTTTAGGCGCATGTTCTAAGCGAAAGTTAGCAGGCGTTGGTGCACCGACAGGGCGTGAAGCGAGTACAATGCGGCGGTTAGTTTGTTTAGTCATTGGAGAGTCCTTTATTATTTTAAATTAGACCAGTCGTCTAGTTTGAGTTTCAAAAAAACCGCTATCGAAATAGCGGGGTAAATCTTAACTAGGGCACTGGCCTTGCAAAATGTGTTCGGTGCTCGTAAGCGCTTGTGCAAGCCCTTGGTTATCTTGACGCAGTTTACTGAGCAAACTTGCGCCGAGCCAAAGGTTATAAAGCAATTCTGCGGTTTGCTGGCTGTGTTGTACGTGAATGGAGCCGTCGTCGATCCCTTGCTGGATACATTTTCCGACCGCCTCAATAATGCTATCTGCACCTTTAAGTAAAGCAATACGCATCGCATCAGACAAGTCTGAAACTTCAGCGCTTAATTTCACCACCAAGCAGCGCTGTGCGTTACATAAGCCATTGCTCTGCTCATACCAACATTGCCAATAATGCATCAAGTGTTGATAGGCGTTGCCTTCTTCTTGGTTAAAAAGGGCATTAATCCGTACTAAATAGTGCTGAAAATAGTCCGTAATCAGTGCCTCGCCAAATTGCTCTTTTGACTTAAAGTAGTGATAGAAAGAGCCTTTGGGCACATCAGCGGTTTTTAATAATTCAGACAAGCCTACATTGGTGAAGCCTTTGGTTACGACAAGTTGGTAACCGACCTCAAGGATGTGTTGGCGAGTATCATGGGTTTTTGTATTCATGGACGGCACTATAATTCAAATTAGACCAGTCGTCTAGTTTTGTTTGTTCATATTGTATTTGTGCTACTGGCTATGGTTGCTGAATGATAGAAATGGACACTTCCTCCTTGAAGTGTCGCACTATTATTTATCTTTTAATGAGTTATTTATCTTTTAATGAGTGAGAGATGAGACTATTTTTCTGTCTTTAGCGTATCCGATGGCCAAATGAGGTTTTGCCCATTGCTGAGCTCAGCTTGAATACTCAAGGCTGGAACTATTTCCTTATCCTCTTTTTTATATGGTTGCGTAGAGAAATTGGCGGTAATTTTACTGCCATCACCAAAGGTTGTTTGTTGTACCATCCCTTGTTCATCAAGCCATTTAAAATCGACTAAAGGTTGGTTCCACACGACTTCATGGATTGGTGCAAACCCTTGCTGATAACGGCGTAATGCGTTAACTCGTGCGCTGTTAGGCGTCGCTTCATCACGGCTAAGGTGAATCATCGCTGGGGTGTTATACAGCATGGCGATTAAATCTCGCTCCGCTTGCACGTTGGAAAACTTCACGCTGTCGTTGTGCCAGTGGTGACTGTTGATCACCTCATCATGGAACACGGTTTGATAGAGAGGAATACGGTATTGCGGTGCAAATAACAGTGTTTTGTACGGCTCTTTGACTTGCGCGGGTTTGAAGAAAAAATCGGGCTTATTGTCTGGAAACCATGCCCCAAGAAAATAAGGTGATTGACGGTTAGTTTTCATATCCGGATCTGTCCAGCCAAATCCTACCGTTTCTAAACCATGAGCAAAGGCGAGCCCTTGTGTCGTCAGGCTGTTACCATCTTCAGAGCCGAGAACCACATTCTGTTCATTGGCTATCCAGCGCATGCGTTGATTAAATGCCTCCAGCATCGCGCTTTCTTTCATTCCTTGGCCCTCTTGGTATGAGTAATCTTCACGGGCCATTCCGGTCCCATCCACATCAAGAAACAGGCTGTTAAAGCGGCCATATTTTAAAGTCGCCTCAATGCGTTGCTGCGCAAATCCTAATTGGCAGGCAGGGTTAAGGTAAAAGCCGTTGCCACGAAATCCTTTCTGTTGCTTACCGTCGGCGTTTTCTATCGCACATTGCTCACGCATCGAATCCGGTAGCTGCGCGGTAAGCCAACCATCGTTGATGCCTTTTGCAATGGCGGTGTTGTAGGAGTCGTACACCCCAACTAAGTAGCCAGCTTGTTTTGCTTGGTCAACCACTTGTGGCTGGTAAAAAGCGGGCATCCAATTATCCAAACCTAGCCAGAGGTGCTGCAAACCAGCTGAGCTGAGTGTGTCAATCATGGATGTCGATAGCCCCTGTCCCCAAGTGCTGGCATCACGTAGAAACGGTAGTTTCTGCTCTGCGAGCCATGCTTTTCGTGCCTGAGCGGCTTGATACTGGCTGGCGATCCCAGCCTCGTTATTTGAGGGCGACTCTTTGATCCAAGAGTTCAGCCCATTATTCACCTCTTCAATCAGCAAACGTTTATGATAGCGGCTTAAGAAATCTTTGCCCTTGATGAGCGGTTTGAGTTCTTTGAGTGCTTCGTTTGATGCTGTCCACTGCGGCTGCTCAAAATACCAAGCTCTCAATGCCCAGAAGTCGTTAACATCTTGCTCAGAGAGTAAGTCTCTACCAAACAGATAGACATGGCTTGCGCCGATAAGCTGTTTTATGGCTGGGTTTTGCTGCGCTTTTTGTTCGAGCGTTTGTGATAACCCATTCTCTTTTCGCCACTGACGGTAGCGTTTGGCACCATCTAGTGGTGAGTTGCCAAGGGAGATTTCCACCTCAAAAGGCTCATCTTTATTGAGCACAGTGAAAGCGTGCGTGGCTTGCATGTCCAGCTTGTTTTGCTTGGCGCTAAAATTGAGTTTGTTGTTGGTGGCGGTATTGAGTTGGTAGCTCACATACTGCTCATTGCCAGCTTCTACACTCCAAAATGGCATTTTGAGATCTTGGGTGGTATTGCTGGCAGAGCGTTCCGCTATGAGGTAGTTCACCCACTGTGGGTTATCAGTTGGAATCCGCATTCCTTCACTAAAAGGAAGAATGAGCGTTTTGCTTTGCTGCTCAGGCAGTTCAAACCACTGCACGGTTAACGGTTTAGCACGAGAGATCTTACTCTCGGCGCTCGCGGTAATCGACAGCTTCAATGTTTGTTGTAAATTAGCCTCTACCTTTAACTGGCTAGGGACAAGCAGCCAAGAGGCGTGATGTTGATTATCTTGTTGCAGTTGGCTGACTTGCTGTGGCTGACCGTTAACGGTTAGCTGGCCTTGGTTAATGGTTAGCTGGGCATTTTGCTGCCAATCAATAGCAAAATTTTGTGGCTCTATTTGCACGGTTTGGTTTTGATTATGCAGTGTAATTGACGCCGGTTGTGATTGGCTAGCCAACGCCAAAAGTGGCGTACAAGTGATCAATAAAGAACAAAGTGGTTTATACATGGTTTGTCATTTCCAGTGTGTCTCGGTGTGTTGATTACATAAGAAATCGACAAATCAATTGTCACCCTGATGTCTTCATTGAGCCTGATTTGGCAGAGTCAAACGTTGTACATATTCCACTTTGATTGCTCCTTGATACTCGATAGTTTTGATCAGAGTACTGAGCCATTTAGCCGAGCTGGGGGATGAGCTTGGTTTGTCCAATAATTGCTGAGTATTACTCATAGCTACCATATCTTGCTGCTTGATTAACTGAAATTGGTCGTCAAACCATTGCCAAGCAAGGCTTGTTGGGGGGCAGTTTGTCAATACTGTGGGGGACTCAAGCGTTAGTGGGTAGCCACCGTTGGGAGAGGCGGATTGCAACCATGTGGAGCCAAAAGGTATGGTAAGAACTAACCAATAGTGCTGTTTGTCGAGTGTCAGTCGATAAACGCCATCTTGCGGAGCAAAGAGCAGTTCTGGGCTTTCTAATTCTATATAAGGGGCTGATGACGTTACTTGGCTCTGTGAGATGAGCAAGCTATTGTCAGGGCCAAGAAGTTCAACCTGACTAGGCAGCTCTGCTCCTTCCATTGATAATTTGAACTGGTAACCTTGCTGCATCACGTTGGTTTTTTTTTGTATCGAGACTTTGATCAGCGCCGCATTTGGTACCACATCGCTTAAGAGCTGTTGGCCACATTGGGTTTGTTCAATAATGGCATGCTTGACGCTTGCCCAGTGTTGCGTGGCAATGGTTTGGTTATTGAGTGCGAGGATCAACTCTTGCCAGGCAAGCTGTGGCTGATGGTTCACTAAAGCGCGATAGGTTGATTGCAGTGGTGTGGCCATAAACCAATCATCACTCACGGCGTGGCTTGGACTAACGACGAACAGTACAAACAGCCAAAGGTTACGCATTGGACACCTCGACTAAACGATACCCAACGCCACGAACGGTTTCGATATTGAGTGAGGGTAACTGCTGCCTTAGCTGTAAAACATGGTTATCGACGGTTCGAGTTGAGGGAAAGGCTTGGTAGCCCCACACTTTATTGAGTAGTTCATCACGGTGAAAAACACGTCCTTGGTTTTGAACCAGCAGCAGTAATAGCTGAAACTGTTTCGGTTTTAGCGTCATCAACTGCTCACCTAAGGTAACGCTGCGCTTTGAGAGATCAATGGCAATGTCAGCGTAGGAAAGCAAGCTTTCTCCTAATGGTCGCAGTTGCGCTTGAATTCGCGCCAGTAATTCTTGTTGCGAAAATGGCTTGGTGACGTAGTCTTTCGCCCCCGCCATCAGACCTGCTATTTTTTGCTCAACCTCGATTTTGGCCGTTAGGATGATCACTGGCACGGCTTTGGCCATTAGCCATTGAGGCAGATGATCCAAGCTGTCTCCTTGAGCCAGTTGCCTATCTAAAATCACCAAATCGGCGCGAAACCATGCTTTTTTGACTTGTGAGAGCTGCTGTACCCACAAACAATCAAAACCTTGCTGTAGCAAGTAATCATGCAAACCTTGCCCGAGTAGGGGATCATCTTCGACCAATAACAGTGTGTTCATAATGGTAATTCCAATTGGCAGCGAGTGGGGTGGGCTTTACACGTCAGTTTGCCGCCCATTTTAAGCATCAAATGGCTCACAAGACGGAGCCCAATCCCCATATTGGAAGCCGTGCGAGAACGGGAAAATAGCCGTTTTAGATGAGAGGGAAACTCGCCTTCATCGCTAACGCAAAGCCTCAGTTGAGTGTCCGTCACGCTGGCCGTTATTGAGATTGTCCCTTGACCATGTTGCTTGGCATTACGGATCAAGTTATCCAAACAGATCCCAAGCCAGTAATACGGCAGTGTGAGCTCGATATCTTGTGTCAGTTCATAGCTGAGTTCGTGTTTCGCTACGCAATGATCTAACCAATCTGAGAGATAAGCGGTTTGACATTGAAACGGCTCATTTGGGTCGCTACTCAAAAATCCTTTACTGGTCTGAGCAAGCTGAGCTAAACGTTGGTGATCGGCCAGTAAGCGGCCGAATGTATCTTGGGCCAGCTCTGGCAGAGTATCAAATTGCTGGCGAAACTGCTCAACGGTCAAGCCAAGACTTGTGATAGGGGTGCGTAGTTCATGCGTCAGCAACTGTAAAATAAAGCGTTTTTCTTTGGCTTGTTGGCGGCGTAACCAGAGCGTCCTACTCAGCGTTGCTGCGAGTAACAGCAGTAATATGACCGATAACCACAGTGAGATATTGGGTTTTTCTTGGCTAGAGACACACAGATTACTGTAGCGTAATTGGCAACTTTGAGTAGCCGCTGTGATGGCCGACAATACCAATTGCTGATCGAGCGCGACTTTTTTCCATTGCAATGCGCTTAGTACGCGAATACCGAAATCGCCACTGATCCATAGCCGTTGTTGACGGTCAATATAAGCGCGATAACCGCTGACCAAGGCATCTCGCCCTGCCGTTTCTAAATCGGTAAAAAAGGTGTACAGCGGATGATGAGGGTCAGAGAGAGTCGTGTAGGGCTGTAGCTCGGCGCTTTGCTCGGCCGTTATGTTATGAGTAGAAAAAGCTAAGTATCGCTCTGCGTAGCTCCCGCCTGCAGGATGCAGAAACGGAGCAGTCTTAAACCAACGGATGGGCAATTCATCGCCTTGGCATAAAGCGAGTTCAAACGACGCTGCTTTTTGCAATTCAGGGCGTGATGCCAAGGTTTTTGATAAACCGGGCGACAGTGCGCACTGTGAGGCTATCGCTTTGAGCTCAGTTATGGTTTGCCATGAATAACGGGAAAAATCAGGATAGGCGCTGGCGCTGAGCAGAAGATCGATAGGGTATGAGTTAATGCTTTGCAATGGCAAGGCTCGCGCAGCCGATAGCGATTCGGCTTGGCGTAGAAAATGCTGCCAACGATCTTGCAGCGTTTGCTCTTGCCCGTGTGCTAGGTTTGATTGCCCTAGCACTGCGGTGAGTGTGATCAAAAGGTACAGCAGCCGTGTTCTCAACGTTAAGCACTTAGAAAAAGGTTCGCATTCGCGAAATTATAGCTGTGCTAAGTCAGGATTTGTCACCTCAATGTCACTAAAGCGGAATGTCGATCAAAACTCGGCATCCACCGTGAATGTCATCCTTTGCTTGGTATAAGGATGATCAAAGCTCAGTGACTCAGCATGTAGATGTAAACGCGCTCCTTTCGTGCCATAAAGATCGTCGCCAACGATGGGCAGGTTGAGTCCTTCCACATGAGCGCAATGCACGCGCAATTGGTGGGTTCGTCCTGTTTTGGGATAGAGGTAGACTTTACTGAATCCATCCCGGCATTCAATTAATTGCCAGTGAGTGTCAGCGGGTTTGCCATGTTCAAAACAGACCAATTGACGCGGCCTGTCATCTAAATCGCCCCGCAGCGGTAAGCGAATGTCACCATGCGATTGCTGTAATTCACCAGCGAGTAAGGCAAGATAGCGTTTTTCAACGCCGCGAGTAATAAATTGCTTCTGCAGGCTTTTATTGGCTCGGCGGGTGAGAGCAAACACCAATAAACCTGAAGTAGACATATCGAGGCGGTGGATCACAAAAAGCCCTTCATCTGAGCTAAACATTTGTTGCAGACGAGTATAAACCGAGTCCTGAATGTTGACTCCGGGAACGGATAGAAACTCGGCAGGTTTGTTGACGACAATAATGGCTTCATCCTGATAGATGATGTCGATCTCTTTGCCTTGCGCTGGGTTATGCAATAGCGGGTTATCATCGAGCTTCAGCCCATCAAGCATGTGAGCCAAAATCGGTTGGCACTTGTTTTGACAAGCAGGATAGAATTTCTTGTGTTGACGAATTTCAGATTTTGGTGACGCTCCCCACCAGAATTCGGCAAGTGAAATCGGTGTCATCTGATGTTGAAACGCGTAGTGCAGCAATTTTGGTGCGGCGCATTCTCCAGATCCTGCTGGTGGAACAGGGTTAGCCGTAAGACGGAAAATCTCCTCCAGAGATTTTTCAGTGCCGTATTGATTGAGAAATCGATAGTGAGAAAAAAGTCGTTGCTGCAACGCATTAGAGAGATTTTTACGCTGCTCTTTTAATGCATCAATCTGTTCTTGAAATGCGTCTATTTGCGCTTGTAGTTCGTTGAGGTTGACGTCCCATTTTCGTTTTAATTGCTTGAGGAACGTTTTTTCAGCCACACTTTGTTTGGCGAGACAATCTAAGGTTTCACGCAATTGTTGGGCATCATTTGATTGTTCGGCAAGGATGCGTTGCTGTTTACGCTGTTCACGACCTTGAATCATCAGTTGGCGATGCGCTTCTAATTCATCTTGCGCCTGCTGATGGGCGGTGGTCCATTGCTGCTGAAGTAGCGCACGCTGTGGATCGCACTCCAATTGTTCAACTTGCTGATTAATTTGATTGATCGGCACGCTGCCTTCCAAGAAAAAACCATCGTTAGTGAGCATGTCAAATATAGGCGGCACAAAATGCGGCAGCAGGTTTTGCTCAGCTAACTTCCCCGAGAATGCAGACAGGTACCCTAGCTCTCCACTTTGTTTACGCACCACTAAAACGCCAAACATTTTCCCGATAGCTTCCGGATGCTGGTTTAGCACGCCGTGATTATCGAGCCCAAAATTATGTTGCCAATTCTGCTGGTTCAGCAGGTGTTGTTGCAGCTGGCTTGCCGCTAATTCGCTTAGCGGATGCGGCTCGTAACAAAATGGGAAAGTAAAGCGCTCAGGCAGAGAGTAGCCTTCAATAGGTTTTTTAAAGGCAGTAAAACAGGGCGCTGGTGTTGGCATTTTCTCTGGCTCGCAGTGGATGGTGGTGGAGAACGCAGAATTGTACTGATTTGACCTAGAAATGCCAGTTTCTGGTTGAACGGCGATGATGATACGATTAATTAATGTAACTAGCTTATTAATATCATTAATATAGCTTAGTGAATCCCAAAGAAATAAGTTAACAGTGTCGATTTAACCTGATGCTATGCGTTTATTTAAAACATATAGAATGATTGGAGGATTAATTCATTTTATTTCCATGCAAAACAATGTCAGCTTTATGTTAGTTTTTTGTCATTAATTCTATTTGTAGTGATTGGTTCCTGATTCTATTTAATTTAATGAGTGTATTGTTTTTAATTTTGATGGGTAAAGGCTGAGTATTGATTATCATATAGGCAACATTATGCCCGCTCGGGCAATTTATTGCTCGGTTGGGCAATTTTTTGCCCGCTCGGGCTGTGGGGCTTTATTCTTAAGTAAGCGTAATTGAAGGGAATGATTTTTGCTTACGTGTTTATGGATAAATGGTTAGTCAGTTAAGGAAATATAATGAGTCAGAGTATTGTAGTGGGTAATATGGAAACGGTTCATGATGGATTTCTGCCAACGTCTATCATTGTATGTTCCGCAAGCGTCAAGTTTGGAAGTTGCGTCAATGTGGATTAATAAAACATATGCCATTTTAGCGCTCTCCTTATTTCCTTCGATGGTGTTACATGCTGAGCAAGAAACGTCTGCAGCAGAAGTGTATGAAGTAGGAAATATGTCTCCAGAAAAAGCGTTTGCTACCGGACGACTGCTTCGAGCGCAATACAAAAATATGGAATCGCGACCATACCTCCAGTACGCGGCAGACAACGACAATTCGGATGCCGCCTTTCTCTACGCGATGGAGCTTTCGAACTACAAAACGACCATTAGAACGCCTCCTGAAGCGCGTGAATATCTGCTTAAAGCCGCAAAATTAGGCAATCGTCGCGCCATGAAACATCTTTATACTGATGCTAAGTGGTTAAGAGATCGCGATGTGCAGTATTGGAAAAGCCAGTATTACGATAGTTTGATTCGTTTAGGACGAGATGATCCTGCACAAGCCACTTACGAGCTTGCCCAGTTTTACAAAGGTATGGATAACGAGATGTATAGCTACTATCTCGATAAAGCGGTCAGTTTTAATCATCCACGAGCATTGATGGATAAAGCAAAGCAAGTTCAAGCGGGTGGAGGTCTGTTTTTAATGCCTGGAGAAAGGGAGACCAAGGTGAGAGAGCTCTATCTCGCGGCTGCGAAGACAAACTATATCCCTGCGATGAGACGCTACATCGGTATTTTAGAGAGCAAAGGCCGTTTTGAAGATGCCTATCAATGGCGACTGATGGCGTTAGAGCAAGGTGATATTACCTCTTTGGCAACGGTAGTTAAGATTCTGCTCGGCGATAGCGCATCCTATCATTTTGTGACTCCCGATAGGATCAAAGCGCAAGCCTATTTAGATTTATATCTCTCTGCTGCTGGTACTGAACGTATGCAGTCGCTCTACTCAATATTGGAATTAGAGGAAGAAAGCCTTGCTGGTAAGATGAGTGAGGAAGAAAAAGTACAAGCTAATGACATATTTGTTAACTATAAGAATAATCTGAATTTTTATTATCATGATGTCTTTTGGGATATTAATTAGATAAATTATACAGTATTAGAAACGGCATATTTTTTTGGGTGAAGATCATGTTTTTGTGATTTTTTATATTTAAAATGCTCCTATATGAATAGAATGTGCCGAGAATTTTAAATCCCCACGAAAATATCGATAAATCTAATGGGGTAATTTAGGAAAGAATTTAATAGCTAATGCTAATTAATAGGTTTTATTGTTTAAATACTCATTAAAATCTACCAGATAATAAATATTAAGAGACTTGAGTTCTATTAGAACTTAAGTCCAATAGATTTAACTTTAATTTTTACAACGTTATGTAACCTTCGGCTTGAGTAAGTGGTAACTAAGTTTAGCTACGCTCTTGTCCGTAATTTTGACAATGATTGGCATAGGTATTGGAGACGTAATATGTCTAAAGAAGGAAGTGTAGCTCCTAAAGAGCGGATTAATATTAAGTATATTCCAGCAACGGGAGATGCACAGGCTGAAGTTGAGTTACCGCTAAAAACTCTGGTGGTGGGTGATTTTAAAGGCCATACCGAAGAGACCCCACTTGAAGAGAGACAAACCGTTTCAGTGGACAAGAACAACTTTGAAGCGGTTATGCGTGAAAGCGATTTGAAACTGACCACTACAGTGCGCAATAAACTGAGTGGCGATGAAAATGCTGAGCTTCCTGTTGAGCTTAGTTTCAAATCTCTTGCTGACTTCGAACCGGATTCAGTGGCAGCACAAGTTCCAGAATTAAATAAATTGGTTGAGCTACGCCAAGCTCTTGTGGCCTTAAAAGGTCCTTTGGGCAATATTCCCGCGTTTAGAGAGCGTCTACAAGAGCTACTAAATTCGGAAGAATCGCGTGAAAAACTTCTATCTGAGCTAAGCCTAGTGAGCGGCAAAGAAGAAGAGCCCCAAGCATAAGGCTTGATCAACCCAACTTTTTATTTAATCAAATTTAGGAACGAAATTGATGTCTACTACTGAAGCCGTCTTAGAGAGACAAAGTGCCACCCAAGGCAGTTTACTTGATGAAATCATGGCACAAACGCGCATTGCACCGACTGAAGAAGGGTATGATGTTGCGAAGAAAGGGGTTGCTGCGTTTATTGAGAATCTCATTGGTTCGAATCAAACGGAAGAGCCGGTTAACAAATCACTCGTTGATCAAATGCTGGTTGAGCTTGATAAGAAAATCAGTGCTCAAATGGATGAGATTTTGCACGAAGAGCGTTTCCAGCAGATGGAATCGTCATGGCGTGGTTTGAAACTGTTTATTGACCGTACCGATTTTCGTGAAAACAACAAGGTTGATTTGTTGCATGTAACGAAAGGCGAGTTGCTTGAAGACTTTGAATTTGCACCAGAAACGACGCAATCCGGTCTTTATAAGCACGTTTATTCTTCTGGTTATGGCCAATTTGGTGGTGAGCCGACTGGCGCTATCATCGGTAACTTTGCTTTCACGCCATCAACCCCTGACATGAAGCTACTGCAATACATGGGTGCACTTGGTGCGATGGCTCATGCTCCATTCATTTCTAGTGTAGGCCCTGAGTTTTTTGGTATCGATTCTTTTGAAGAGCTACCAAATATCAAGGATCTTAAGTCAACATTTGAAAGCCCTAAATACACTAAATGGCGTTCTCTACGTGAATCAGAAGATGCGCGTTACCTTGGCTTGACTGCGCCTCGTTTCTTGTTGCGCGTACCTTATGATCCAACAGAAAACCCAATTAAATCATTTAATTATGTGGAAAGTGTCAGCGCTTCACACGAACACTATCTATGGGGTAACACCGCGTTTGCTTTCGCTACTCGTTTAACCGATAGCTTTGCCAAGTACCGTTGGTGTCCAAACATCATTGGCCCACAAAGTGGCGGTGCGGTTGAAGATCTGCCAGTACACGTGTTTGAATCGATGGGTGCACTGCAAAGTAAGATCCCAACTGAAGTGTTGGTGACTGACCGTAAAGAGTTTGAATTAGCAGAAGAAGGTTTCATTGCTTTAACCATGCGTAAAGGCAGTGATAACGCCGCATTCTTCTCTGCAAACTCGATCCAAAAGCCAAAAATATTCCCGAATACCAAAGAAGGCAAAGAAGCAGAAACCAACTACAAGTTGGGTACGCAACTGCCATATATGATGATCATCAATCGCCTTGCACACTACGTCAAAGTGCTACAGCGTGAGCAAATTGGTGCTTGGAAAGAGCGTCAAGATCTTGAACGCGAGCTTAATGGTTGGATCAAACAGTACGTGGCTGACCAAGAAAATCCACCAGCAGACGTACGTAGCCGTCGTCCTCTTCGTGCTGCAAAAATCGAAGTCATGGATGTTGAAGGTGAACCAGGTTGGTATCAGGTCTCTCTCTCTGTTCGTCCTCACTTTAAGTACATGGGCGCGAACTTTGAATTGTCATTGGTTGGTCGATTAGATCAAGCATAACCATGACTTATATTGCACCTGAAGAGAGTGCATTTGGTGTCGGCTTCTTTGAACGTTTAGAAGCTGGCACCAAGCCTATGTCTTTGACCCAAGGGCCAAATGCATGGGATGTGCTCCAATCAATCAAACGCAATGTTTCCAATATTTTGAATACTCGCATGGGTGAGGCACAAAGTGCTCCAACGTTAGGTTTAGTGGATTTTAACGATGCAACGTTAGAAACCTTAGACTTATCGCTGCGGATTAAGCTTGCGATACAAAGCTGCTTAGATGTGTATGAGCCCCGTTTACGAAATATTGTGATTCGATCCGAGTCGGACGTGTTTAGCCCTTTGATGCTGCGCTTCCATATTGTGGCCGAAATAAACAGTGATGCGTTACATGAGAAAGTGCAGTTCAACCTGCTACTGGATCAAAACCGAAAGTACCGAGTGTATTAGAAAATTATGGCTCAAGATAAGTACTTCAGAGAAGAGCTTGCTTTCCTTAAAGAACAAGGAAAGCATTTCACTGAAATTCATCCTCAACTCTCTCGCTTTTTACACGGTAAAACGACGGATCCTGATGTCGAGCGTTTATTGGAAGGATTCGCCTTTCTCACCGCTCGCTTGCGCGAAAAAGTTGAAGATGAATTTCCTGAGCTAACGCACTCCATCATCAACATGCTATGGCCAAACTACTTACGTCCTGTGCCAAGCATGAGTATTGTCTCGTTCACACCGGATAAAAGTGTCAGTGATAAGCAGCAAATCGCTCGTGGCACTCAGCTCGATAGCAAGCCTGTTTTCGGCACCAAATGCCACTTTAGAACCTGTCGTGACGTGCAGATTTACCCACTGAAATGTACTGACGTCACTGCGCAACATACTAGAGAAGCGACCATCATCGAAGTGTCGCTTAATATGTTGGGTGAGATAAGCGTCGGTGATGCGCATCTTGATGATCTGCGCTTTTACTTAGGTGGTGATAAATACAGCTCACAAATGCTCTATTTATGGCTCAACCACTACCTCGATAAGATTTCTGTTGAAGTCGCGGGGGTAGAATTTACGCTGCCGCGCAATAGCTTCCAAACGGTCGGATTTGATAGCGAGCAATCGCTTTTGCCCTATCCTTCCAATGTGTATGAAGGTTATCGCGTTTTGCAGGAATACTTGTCGTTTCCTGAAGCATTTCACTTTGTTGACATTACCCGTCTGGCTAGCGTAGTGCCGAAATCAGTGCATGGTGCGTTCAAACTGAAAATCAGTTTTTCGAAAACCCTGCCAGCGGACGTTCGAGTGCGTCAGGATAATTTCCAGTTGTACTGCACCCCTGTCATTAATTTGTTTGAACATGATGCCGATCCTATCGATTTAACGGGCAAGCGTTCAGAGTATCGCATTATTCCCTCTAGTCGTTACCCTTCTCACTATGAAGTGTTCAGCGTTGACGGCGTGTTCGGTTGGCAAGACAAAACTCAAGCCAGCCAACGAATTCGGGGTGAAAAACGTGTCTATTCAGCATTTGAAAGTTTTCAGCATGAAGTGGAGCGGGTTCGAAATCGTGAAGCGCTCTACTACCGCACACGAGTGAGAGACAGTATCCGTGGCGATGGATTTGATAATTTCATCTCTTTCATTCGCGGAGATGAAACGCAATCCATGCATGTCGATGAAGCCATCTCGCTCAAACTCACCTGCACCAATCGCTTATTACCGCTCGAACTCGGTGTCGGTGACATTTGTGAGCCGACAGACAGCTCGCCCCCCTTTGCCACTTTCAGCAATATTACCGTGCCTTCACAATCTCTGCGCCCAGTACTGGATGGCAGTCTATTGTGGGTATTGATTTCTAACTTATCGCTGAATTATTTATCGCTGCTGTCCAAAGATGCCTTAAGCAGTGTGTTGCGAGCTTACGATTTCAGAGCCTTGGTGGATCGCCAAGCGGAACGTGTTGCGCGTTTGCGTCTTGAAGGGATCCAAAAAATTGAGTCGCAACCCGTGGATAAAATATTGCGCGGTTTGCCAGTGCGAGGGCTGCAATCGACGATTCATATTGATCAAAACTGTTTTGGTTCAGAAGGGGAGCTTTACCTCTTTGGCACAGTGCTTAGCCACTTTTTTGCCCTATATGCCAGCATCAATTCGTTTCATGAGCTGATCGTTATTAACGCGTCCAATCAAGAGAAGTACACATGGGGAACACAGACAGGAATGCAGCCATTGATCTAGAGATGGCTGCGGCGGCTGTGCCGGAGCCTCTACTGGGTTTACCAAGCGATGTACGAACGTACAACTTCTACCAGTTGGTGGAACTGCTGCAAAAACTTAATGCGTTTAATCCTGAATCAGAAGATTGGGAGCGGACATGCCAGTTGGTATTCAGTGCCAACCCCAGTTTAGGCTTTGCACCAGCAGACGTAACGGATTTACGTGAGTTCGCAGATGAGCGCCTGATCTTACAAACCAATTTTTTTGGATTAACTGGGGCACAGTCACCGTTGCCTGGTTTTATTTTGCAGCAATTGGTCGAAGAAGATCCCGGTGGTTTCAAGCGGCCCTTTTTAGATTTTTTCAATAACCGGTTGATTAACCTTGTGTATCGCGTATGGCGAAAGTATCGCTATTACGTCCGTTTTCAAGCGGGTGCGCAGGATCAATTTTCATCACAGCTGTTCGCTTTAGTCGGTTTGGGTGATGCGGACTTGCGCGGCGAAACACCGATAAATTGGTGCAAGATGCTGGCTTATGCGGGCACTTTGGCTGGCCGAAGTCGTTCACCGCAAGTGGTGTCTGGCATCATCGCGCACTGCTTTGATCTACAAGAAGTCAGTATTCGCCAGTGGGTTCGACGTAAAGTCCGGATAGAGCCTTATCAGCAGTTTTGCTTAGGTAAGCAGAATGGTGAGCTTGGGATCAACAGCATGTTGGGTGAGTCAGTTATGGACTGTAACGGTAAGTTTGTTATCTGTATCAAAAACTTAACTCGAGAACGATTTGCCGATTTTTTGCCATCAGGCAAAGAACATCAACCGCTGTGTAAGTTGGTGGAGTTTATTTTACGAGAGCAGATGGCTTACGACCTTGAGCTGACCATGCACGAGAGCGAGGCTCCGGTGATGAGTTTATGCCATGACAGTGGTGTAGCTTTGGGTTGGTCATCATTTTTAGGGCGCGATTTGGCGGACAAAAGCGTGCTTATACAAGTAAGGCAATAGCGATATGCAGAAGAAGCAAACGCTTTCAATGGTAGTGACGAATGTGCAACTACTGGAATCAGGATTATCCGCACAAGCGATGTTTAATGTGCAAGGCGGTGTGATTGGCTCTGCAAGTGATGCGCATTGGCAGCTTCGTGACGGTAAAGGGAAAATTCAAAATCATCACTGTGCAATCCGTGTGATTGATGGTGCGTTTTGCATTCAAGATCTGGTTGGTAATACCTATGTTAATGGTTCCCATAAGCCGTTAGGGCAAGGTGCTTCGGCTAAGTTGGAGCATAAAGATGAGGTGGCCATTGGACCTTACCAAATTCGTGTCATTTTTGGTCAAGTGGGTGAAGATGATTCTCTGATTAATGGCTCTTTGGATCAGCTGTTTGCTAAAGAGGGGCTCGATCTACTCAAAGATGGTCCATTGGATGATATCAGCCGCGACGAGGATGAACCAGAGCCGAGTTCAATGGACCCTATCGCCGCTTTAGATGATTTATTGCAAGGCATTAAACAAGAAGAGTCGTTGCTTGAAGAGACGGAAAAACCACTCGCACAAGCACAACATTCATTAGTGCCAGAATACGATAGCCAGCAGTCGCAACTGCAGTTTACGCCTCAAGCTGACAGCGAGTATGAGATGACGTCATCGATTCGATTAAAGAAAATTCTCGGTTTTGGCAAAACCTCCACCGATTTACCACCTATTCCGGCTGTTGAGCACCATGAGACTGCGCAACCACCGACTCATTTGAACATTAATAACAGCATTTACAACGTACCTGAGGGCTTAGCGATGGACGATAAAGTATTAGATCTACTTGAGGAAGAAGTGGCGAGAAGCTACCACCCTCACTCCGAGCAACACAACAGCTCGTCAAACAATGCATCACACTTATTGACCGGCCCCATGCTCACCGGGCTAGGTGTTGACGTTGGCAATAGCCACGATATGGCGAAAATGCACATGCTTTCAGAAGAGCTTGGGCAATCGTTGCAAGCGTGTGTGCAAGGTTTGCTTGAGCTTCACCAGCAAGTGAGTGAAGGGCGTTTTGGTATGATGAATCGTAACTTGCAACCGATTGAAGATAACCCACTTCGCTTGGGGCTATCATACGAAGAAACCATTCGTACTCTGTATGATGCTGATAAAAGTGTGGTGCACTTGTCTGCCCCAGCGGCGATTGCCGAAAGCCTAAAAAATGTGCGCGACCATAACGAAGCAATGCAGCACGCCACTAGCGAAGCCCTAAATCAGATTCTTAATGCCTTTTCTCCTCAAGTGCTACTGCGCCGTTTCCAACACTACAAGCGCAATAGTGATGCACAGAGTAACTCTTCAGATGCTTGGGCGTGGGAGATGTATTGCCACTACTACCAAGAGCTCACTTCTAATCGCCAAAAAGGATTTGAGAAACTGTTTTGGGAAATTTTCGAGCAGTCTTACGACAAGAAAATTCGTGAAAAACAGCTGGAGCTATAACGGTGAACAAGCGGTCTTTTGTCCTGCTGATGCTACTGACGGTATTAACCGCCTGTAGCTCATCAGAAAAGTATGAGCCAGCCACACAGCCGACCAAGGTAACGTTCAGTCTCGTTAGTGATGAAGGTACTAACCCTAATATTTGGGGTGAAGCGTCGCCGATAGAGGTTCAAGTGTTTGAGCTCAAAGATGATTCGATGTTTATGTCTGCCGATTATGACCAAGTAAAAGCAGACTACAAAAAAGCGTTACGCAGCAATTTTATCGCCAATTACGATTATGTAATGACACCAGGCCAGTTTAAGTTTGTGAACGCGTTCGAGATTGATGAAGGCACGAACTACATTGGGGTCATGGCGCATTTTGCTGAACCTGAGCTGAGTGAATGGAAAAAGGCCGTCAAAGTGCTTAACAAAGGTAGGGAATATCATCTTTTGATGTATTTCAAAGACTACGATGTAAAACTGGAAAGGGTGGAATAACAAGATGTTTGCGCGTAATCGTGTCATTTGGAATGAAGGTCTATTCATTAAACCGCAGCATTTCCAGCAGCAGCAACGCTATTTTGAATATCATATTGATGAACGCATCTCATCAGTCAGTGGCTACCTTTACGGAGTATCAGAGTTATCACTTAACCCTGAATATCTCTCTTTTGGTCGTATCGCGATCGAACGTGCGGTCGGCATTATGCCTGATGGAACCGTTTTCCGCATTCCTCAGGAAGATGTGTTGCCCGATGCGCTCGAGATTGCCGATGCTTCGCTTGCAAACCAGTTGGTCTATTTAGCGGTGCCACTTCGCAGTGAATCGTTAATGGAGATTAACTGGCCTGAAGAGCGTGGAACCGGGCGTTATTTAAGCAATCGTCTAGAAGTGCGTGATGTGCATACCGTGCGCGGTGACACCACGACGCTAGATGTCTCACCTGTTCGTGTGCAGTTGATGCTTGAAAAAGAAGACAGAAGCTCTTACGCCTCAATTGCGATCGCTCGTATTTTAGAAAAACGTCCTGATGGCAGTGTCGTGCTCGATCCGGACTTTATTCCGTGCCATCTTAATGTTGCGAGCAATGCGGCTTTGCACCGTTTTATTAACGAAATCTCTGGGTTAATGCGCGAACGTGCCAAAAACATTGCTCAGCGTATCAGTTCTCCCTCTCAAGGCGGGGTCGCGGATGTGTCTGATTTTATGTTGTTGCAAGCCCTGAATCGTCTACAACCCCAGATGCAACACTTGGCAGAGCTACGCAGTTTGCACCCGGAACGTTTATTTGAGTGCCTGTCATGCGTATGTGGAGAATTGGCTACATTTACCGATGAAAGCCGTTTACCACCGAGCATCCCGAGCTACAACCATGAAATGCCGACCCACTCTTTTGGGCCGCTGATCCGCAACTTAAGACAGAGCCTAAGTATCGTACTTGAGCCTAGAGCGGTCTCGATTCAGTTGGATAAACGTAAGTACGGCCTGATGGTTGCCCCAATCCACGACCCTCAACTGGTTGAAAGCGCAGAATTCATCATCGCGGTGAAAGCACGCATGCCATTAGATGAACTGCGTCGTCTCTTTACTCAGCAGACCAAAGTATCGTCAGTGGAGAAAATCCGCGAGCTCATTTCACTGCAATTACCGGGCATTCCAATTACACCGTTACCAGTGGCACCAAGGCAGTTGCCTTACCACGCCGGTTATACCTATTACCAATTGGATAAAACCAGCTCAGCATGGTCGATGTTAGGTCGCTCAAGTGGTTTTGCTTTCCATGTCGCGGGTGCGTTTGAAGATCTTGACCTGCAATTCTGGGCGATTAGGAGCTGATGATGGCCATTGATAAAAAAAACACCCAATACAGCGGTCTGCTTTTTGACAGCGTCGAGCAGATCAACCACGACCAAGATTACTGGTTTCAACTGCGTGGTGATAACCCTAATGTTTTGATTGATGCTGCTACCCCTCTGTTTGGTTTGTCGCTGCGGGTACGCAGCTTGTCAGAGTGCGAAAACATTGAGCAGATCTACAAACAGACGGTGGAAGAGATTAAAGCGATTGAAATCGAGCTTGCCGAGCAAGGGTTTGAGCATGCGATTTTGATGGCTTATCGCTACATTCTGTGCGCGTTTTTGGATGAAGCCGTCATGGGAACCGAGTGGGGTGCATCTAGTGTGTGGGCTGAACATTCTATGCTGTCTCGTTTCCACAGTGAGACTTGGGGCGGCGAAAAAGTGTTTACCATCTTAAGTCGCTTGGAAGGTGAACCTAAACGTTATCGCGCGTTGCTAGAGTTTATCTATCAATGCCTAGTGTTAGGTTTTGAAGGTAAATACCGTGTGATGGAAAGCGGCCACAACGAGCGTGAAAAGGTGATCAGTCGTTTACATGACACCGTCAGTTCGTTGGATGAAAACGAGCCGAAAGAACTGACCTCCGCCACGGACCATGTGGTGAAATCAAAATATAAGTTAAGCAGGCAGTTACCGGTTTGGTCAGTACTGCTTGGTTTTGTCATTATTTGGGTCGGTGTGTTTTTAGGCTATTCCTATTTACTGCACAGCCAATCGGCAGACGTATTAAACCAATTGAACCAAATACTCTAATTATAAAAGGCTAGGTGATTGTAGTGATCCGTATTGAATTACCCACATTAATTTCAAAACTCAATGAACAGAGTAAGCTAGCCCTAGAGCAAGCCGCTTCATTATGTATTGAACGTCAGCACCCAGAAGTGACCTATGAGCACTTCTTACATGTGTTGCTAGAGAACCCACTTTCGGATGTGCGTGTGATAGCTAAGCACGCTAACTTAGATGTGGAAACCGTAAAACAAGCCATCAGTGCAAGTTACGCTCGTGAACAAGTGTTAGATACCTATCCAGCATTCTCGCCACTGTTGGTTGAGCTATTGCAGGAAGCTTGGTTGCTTTCTACCACTGAGCTGAATCAGAATCAGCTTCGTTCAGGTGTGGTGTTTTTAGCCGCGTTGATGCGCGCTGATCGTTACCTACCACTTCAACTAATCCGTCTTTTTGAACACATCAACAAAGAGAGCCTAAACAAAGGGTTTGATACGCTGTTGCAAGACTCTTCCGAGTCGGCGGTTGAAAAAAGCAAAGCGGGTTCTCAAGCTCCTGCCGCGCTGGATGCAGCGTCATCTTCGCCACTGCATAAATACTGCACCAATGTCACGGCGCAAGCGCGTAACGGCGAACTGGACCCAGTCTTGTGTCGTGAAAACGAACTCAATTTGATGATCGACATCTTGTGTCGTCGTCGTAAAAACAACCCCATCGTTGTGGGAGACGCTGGTGTCGGTAAAAGCGCCATGATTGAAGGGCTTGCATTGCGCGTCGTTGCGGGCAATGTGCCGACACAGTTGCAAAATGTAGAGTTGTGCTCACTCGATCTCGGCTTGTTGCAAGCGGGTGCTTCAGTCAAAGGTGAATTTGAAAAACGTCTTAAAGGCGTGATTGACGCGATCAAAACCTCGCCTAAACCGATCATTTTGTTTATCGATGAAGCGCACACTTTAATTGGTTCTGGCAACCAAGAGGGTGGTAGTGATGCGGCCAACTTGCTCAAGCCGGCTCTTGCGCGAGGCGAGCTCAGTACTGTCGCAGCCACCACATGGAAAGAGTACAAAAAGTATTTTGAAAAAGATCCTGCGCTGACTCGTCGTTTCCAGTTAGTGAAATTAGAAGAGCCGAGCATCAGCCAAGCAGTAGATATTCTGCGTGGCTTGAATCGTGTTTACGAAAAAGCCCATAACGTATTGATTACTGATGATGCATTGAAAGCCGCCGCCGAGCTTTCAGCGCGTTACATTTCAGGTAGACAACTGCCGGATAAAGCGATTGATGTGTTGGATACTGCTTGCGCGCGTATTGCAATTAATATCACCACACCGCCGAAGCGCTTAGCGCAACTAGAGACCGCTTGCCATCAACGTCAACTTGAAATTGATATGCTTGAGCGTGCTCAATATTTAGGTCAAGTGGTTGATTCGCATCGCTTGGATGAGCTATGTAGCCAAGAAGTGGCCGATGAAGCTGAAAAAGCGACCTTGACTCAAAGCTGGCAAGAGCAAAAAGCGATCATTGAGCGCATTATTACCCTACGCGATCAGCTCTTAGATGACGCTGAGGATCATGGTGAGCAGACCCAAGTTGAGCGCGATGAGTTACTTGTTCAATTGCAGGAGCAATATCGAGCTTTAGAAGAGATCCCTCATAATGATCGTCTCATGCATCCACAAGTCGATGCTCAGCAAATAGCGGAAGTGATTGCGGACTGGACGGGCGTGCCCGTTGACCAAATGAACAGCGATGAGCTGCATAAAATCACCCACCTAACGGCTATTTTAGGTGAGGCAATCAAAGGGCAAGATACTGCGATTGAGCGTGTTCACCGTAACTTATTAACGGCGCGCGCGGATTTGCGCCGTCCGGGGCGTCCAAAAGGTTCCTTCCTACTCGTGGGTCCAAGTGGCGTTGGTAAAACCGAAACGGTAGTCCAACTGGCGCAACAACTTTATGGTGGTAAACAATTTTTAACCACTATCAACATGTCGGAATATCAAGAAAAGCATACTGTTTCACGCCTGATTGGTTCGCCTCCGGGTTATGTTGGTTATGGTGAGGGTGGCATTCTTACCGAAGCGATTCGTAAAATGCCGTACTCTGTGGTGCTGTTAGATGAAGTTGAAAAAGCGCACCCAGAAGTGCTCAATATTTTCTACCAAGCCTTTGATAAAGGTGAGCTGGCCGATGGTGAAGGTCGAGTGATCGACTGCCAAAACATCGTCTTCTTCCTCACCTCGAATTTAGGTTACCAAACCATAGTCGATTACGCGCAGCAGCCTCAGTTGCTTGATGAGCAGCTTTACCCAGAACTTGCGGCTTTCTTCAAACCCGCCTTACTGGCTCGTATGGAGATTATTCCGTATCTACCGCTCAGCAAAGAAGTGCTAGAGCAGATTGTACGTGGCAAGTTAACCCGCCTTGAGCAGCTCTTTAAACAGCGTTATGCCGCTGACGTGGTGATTGAAGATAGCTTGATCGAAGAGATCTTAAGCCGTGCAACGCGCTCTGAAAATGGGGCTCGTATGCTGGAAGCGATCATCGAAGGTCAATTACTACCACCGATTTCATTAGCTTTGTTAAATAAATTGGCTGATAAACAACCAGTACAACGCATCTATTTAGCGGCGGAAGAGGGTGAGTTTATTGGAGAGGTTGAGTGATCATGAGTCACTGGTTAGCTTACGCAACCGAGCTTGTTGTCGCGAGAAAGCCTAGCCAATTGGCCGCATTGTTTGTAGAAACGCTGCGCCGAGAGCTAAGGCTCGATACTTGCTCGTTACTGGTTCCCAGTTCAGACGGCCGTACCTTAGTGCCACAGGATAACCCGCTGAATTTAAGCTGGTCGGTCACCGATTTTGATTGTCCGTTTGCCCATGTATTGCAATCGGCCAAATCGATGCACTTAACCGCTGATGAATTGGTTTTTTGGCAATCTAATCGCCTGTTTAGTCAACTCACTAGCCGGGTCGGCATGCTAGATAGCGTGGTTGTACACCCGTTACCTAATGGGGATACACAAGTTCAGTCTATTTTGCTGTTGATTGGTGAAACCCATACCTTGGAAGGCCTATTTGAGCAGCCAGATTTTATCAAGTATGTGGATGTTTTTTGCCATCAGTGGTCGTTGCTTAATGAGATGCAACGGGAAGAACAAAATCGACAAAACTTATCGGAATCCTTGTCTGACGTCCAGCGAGACAACGCTCGTCGTTCATTAATTGCGAGCCTCTCTGAAACCTTAATCGGTAACAGTTTGGCGATGAAAAAATTAAGAGAGCAGATCATCAACGCCGCGCCATCACAGCTTTCAGTGATGGTGCAAGGTGAAACAGGGACAGGTAAAGAGTTGGTCGCGCAAGCGGTGCACCAACTCTCGCCCCGTAAACAAGCGCCATTTGTTGCTATTAACTGCGCGGCTATCCCTGAAAACTTATTGGAAAGTGAACTGTTCGGCTACTGCAAAGGGGCGTTTTCCGGCGCGGATAGCGATAAACAAGGGTTGATTGCGCAAGCCGATGGCGGAACCCTGTTTTTGGATGAAATCGGTGATATGCCCTTGAGCCTGCAAGCCAAATTACTACGGGTGTTGGAATCTCGATCTTTTCGGCCGATTGGCGGTAAAAACGAACAATCTTCTGATTTTCGTTTGGTTTCAGCAACGCATGTCAATCTCCTCGAACAAGTGCGTAATAAATCGTTTCGTCAGGATCTTTATTACCGCTTATTTCAGTACCCGATCACTTTGCCACGCCTTGCGGCAAGGATGGATGACATTGAACGGCTTAGCCAACATTTTGTGCGCAGCTTTAATCAGCAGCATGCAACCAACATTCGGGGTGTGCACTATAAAGCGATCGATTGCCTAAAACGTTATGACTTTCCCGGTAACGTGCGTGAACTCAAGCACCTTATTGAATTTGGTTGTGCGCAAACACTGGATGGCACACAGGTGGAGGAGTCCTGCTTTACACAACGTTTAGCATACACTAAAGCCGATCAGCAGCCAGAGACTGAACGACATGGGCATAAGGTCGCTAAAGCTGAGTCAGGTGTCAGCCGAGTGGTGGATGATTTAAAACAAGCGGTGAATGAATTTGAGTCTCGTATTATCCGTGAGCGCCTCCAATATTTTGCTGGTGACAGGGCCAAAGCGGCCCAAAGCCTCGGTATTCCCAAGCGGACCTTGGCCTATAAATGCCAAAAATTGGAGATTAAAACACCATGAATAAACGGTTGTTTAGGCTCACAGTTTGCCTCTCTATGACGCTGTATTTTCCCATGGCAAATGCGGAAAATGATGCTGTAGCACAAGCAGAGCAATGCACTACGATCACATCTCGGTTAGAGCGATTGAGCTGTTTTGACCACCTGTTTAAAACGCCTTCTGACGTGGTGATGCCTCAAGCGGCAACGCCCAATGCGCCGCTATCTTGGCAACGCGCCTTTGATAGCATCAGCCAGTATCAAGACGGGGAAGCAAGTCACTTAACCGTTGAGGGCGACGATGATAAAGGGAATGCGTGGATTACTTTGGTTGCGTTAAATCAAAATACAAAGTTTGACGATAACGCTAAACCTGTGCTGCTGATGAGCTGTATCGACAATTTGAGTCGAGTGGAATTGGCGTTTCCTAGCGCGATTGATGACCCTCGCATCCAAGTGTCGATTGCTAATATGCAGGCACAATCTTGGCGTAGTGACGATTTAGGTTTGCTCTTTTCCTCAGGCAGAGGCATGCCAGCGATTGAGATGATGAAAGCGATGGCGCGAGAAAATCGCCTTGTGCTGCGTTCAAACTCTCCTTTTGTTGATGGATTGCAGTTTGATGCGAGCGAGCTTTCGCAATCATTAACGGCACTAAAAACACGCTGTGGTTGGTAAGGAGTTCCAATGGAGTTAACCGATTATCGCCGCTGTATTACTCAGCCTATTCAAGCCGATAACCCTGTGGGTGAGCGCCTGATTGATGATCCGCTGTTTGATTTTGTTGAAGATCAAATGATGAAAGTGGGGTCACTCTCCCACGCTAGTGTGCAATGGGATGAAGTCGAACACAGTACGCTCAAACTGCTCAGCGAAAAAAGTAAAGATCTCAAATTATTGATCTACTTGTTGCAGTGTTTGCATAACCAAGTCACACCGCTACGTTTCACCACGTCGCTGCAGCTGCTGAGCGATTTCATGTCCCTTTACTGGGAAGATTGCTTCCCTGCGCCAGGCAAAAGAGGCAGTTTGCCACGTCGCAAATTCTTCAGCCAGATTGTGCAGCGGTTAGCCTTAGTCATCGACAAGTTAGATTTCGCACAATTTGATGGACCAGATCGTGATGAGTTAAACACCGCGATCGACGCGCTACAGCAAGCGACTACTCAAGCCGGACTGATGTCTGAAAGCGTTGAAAGTCTAGTGGCTAAAGTTCAAGCCCAACTGCGCCGTGCAACAGAACGTGAGCAAGCGACTCAACATGTGCAAGAGACTCCGGCGGTTGAACGTAAAACCACCACCCAGAGCGCCATCTCAGTCGACAGTTCAAGTGACAAAGCTACTAAGCAGACCTTACTAAAGGTAGCTGAGTTTTTGTCTGAACAAGAGTTCGGCATTGCCTTGGCAATACGAGTCAGGCGTTTTGCCGTGTGGTCAAGTATTACCTCATTACCTGAGCACGACGTCAGCGGTGAAACACTGTTACGGGCGATGGCGCAAGAACGAATCAAAGAGTATCACGACCAAATGCGTAGCCCAGATTTAGCCTTATGGCGCAAGGTAGAGCAGAGTTTGACCATGGCACCTTACTGGTTTGAAGGGCAGATGATGAGCTATCAAATCGCGCAAAGCTTAGGCCAAAAGGCGTGGAGTGAAGCCATTTTGAGTGAAAGCCAGCAGTTTGTGGCACGTCTACCTGCGCTGCTCGAGTTGAAATTCAAAGGAGGCGAGCCTTTTGTCAATGCGAGCGTAAAAGAGTGGCTACTCAGCCAGCAGCAAAGGAGCACCCAAGGCCAAGTAGCAGGTGATTGGCAAGACAAACGCAAAGAGGCGTTTAGCTTAGCGAAAGAGGGAGGCATTGCGGTGGCGCTCTCTATGCTCAACGATGGTCTGGTCAGCGCCAGTGAGCCAAGGGATAAATTCTATTGGCGGTTATTATCGGCTGATTTGTTAAATAGCAATAATTTAGATGCGATGGCGAAAGAACAGTACCAAACGTTACATGCTCAGGTTAGCACCATGAGCGTTACCGATTGGGAACCCTCATTAGTTGAGCAATTAGAACAATACACAACGTCAGAGTAAACGAAGGACACAAACCCATGTGGAAATTTATTGTTGGGATCGCAAGAAAGTTAACACCGGGCATTGCCGCGGCGATGCCTATTTTGCTATTTAGCACATTCATTCTATTGAATGTTGCGATTTGGTGGGCAGGCCCTTGGCTAGAGATCGCGGGTAATAAGCCACTTGAATCGATAACCGCTCGCGCAGTGGCAAGTAGCTTGTTCACTTTAGGTGCATTGGCCGTTTGGGGTGTTTGGCAGTGGCGAAAATTGCAAGGTTTTAAAGCCGAGCAAAAGCGTGAAGATCAGCTTCGCCAAGATCCAATTAAAGCCTATGAAGAGCGCCAAGAGGTTGAGCTGAACCAAGTGATGGTCAGCATGAAAGAGAACCTCAATAAACGTAATTATCTTTATGCGTTGCCATGGTATTTAGTGCTCGGTTTGGAAAATGCCGGTAAAACCAGCCTCATCAACCGCTCTGGGCAAAACTTTGTTTTTTCTTCGGTAATGCGAGCCTCGGGTCAAAAAAGTGAAAACCCGTATTCGTTTGATTGGTGGATTGGCGATGAATCGGTATTGATTGATCCAGATGGAGAGCTACTGACACAAGGTAACCATAGCAATGATAACGATGGTGCGATGGAGCGCCGTTTGTGGCTTCATTTTGTTAATTGGTTGGAGAGAACACGTAGCCGTCGTCCACTCAACGGTATTGTTTTAGCGTTAGACGTTTCTCACTTAGCAACCGCAACTGCAACCGAGCGTAAAGCTTACGCCAATTTATTACGTGCTCGTTTACGTGAACTGATGGAGACGTTATCCACGCGTCTACCTGTCTATATTGCATTGACGAAATTGGATTTATTACACGGTTTTGAACCTTTCTTTAAACATTACTCGCGCAGTCAGCGTGAAGATGTGCTGGGCTTTACCTTTTCGCTCGACTCTATTGATGACTTGGATAACTGGCTCAACGAGTTTTCAAAAGACTACAGTCAGTTTGTTGAGCGCATTAATGATGTACTGCCGCACGCCGTTTCTGTGCCGATGGATTTGGAAGAGCGCAATGCTATTTATAGCTTCACGCGTCAAATTTCTGGTTTAAAAGAGATCTTATTACAATTTTTCAACGATGCATTGGCCAGTGATCAGTTCTCTACGTCGGCTTTGGTGCGTGGTGCGTATTTCACTTCTGTGTATCAACAGGGCGTACCCACAAACGCATTTGATGATGCCGCTTCACGTCGTTACGGGCTAGATCATGCCATCAACAAAGCGCAGCAAGCCAAAAACTCAACGGTTTATTTCACACAAAAACTGTTTAATAACATCATCTATCCTGAAGCTGGGCTTGCCTCAGATAATTTTCGTGTTGCGAAGCAAAAACGGCGCTTGATTGGTTTGTCAGTAGTGGCCGGCTCTATTGCAACTGTGTTATTAGTTGGCACTTGGCATCGTTATTACCTTAGTAACGTGAAGCACTCTGATGCTGTGTTAGCGAAAGTAAACGAGTACAAAAACGAGTTCCCCTCTAATCTTTATTTAGCCTCTCAGCAAGATGTTCTCGTGCCGCTCAATAAAATTCGAGAGGCGACATTGGAGTTTGGCTTCTTCCGTGATAAACCACAGTACATTTCCGATTTTGGTTTGTACCAAGGCCACACGATTGGTCCAATGGTTGAAGCGACCTATTTGAATCTATTGGAAAACCGCTTTTTACCTCTGCTAATGGCTGATGTCGTTGTGCAGCTTAACCAAGCCAAAACAGATGAAGAGAAACTGGCCGTGCTGCGTGTTTATCGCATGATGGTAGATAAAAGCGGCCGCTATAAGGATTATGTACTCGATTATTTCTCCAAATACTGGCAGCAAGAGTTCGCTGGGCAACGCGTGATCCAAGAAGAACTACTGGGGCATTTAGACTACGCCATGTTACACACGGATTTAGCGGGTGATCGCGCTCGCGGTGATCGCAATGCAGAGTCGGTGATGAAGCCTTATGATCAGGTGGTGGCGAAAGTGCAGTCTGATCTTGGTTCTATGCCTAACGATCAACGTGTTTACCGTAATTTGAAGTTGAATGCACAAACGGTTCTTGGCCCCTCGATCAATTTACGCAACTTGATTGGCCCCGTCTTTGATGTGGTTTTTGAAGAGCGAGTGGTCAACAGCAGCTCGCTGTATATTCCGCAAATGCTCACCAAAAAAGGGTTTGAAGATTACTTCATGCCGCAATCAGAATCCGTTTCTGAGCTGGCCTTGATCGACAGTTGGGTACTAGGGCAATCCAAATCGGCTCAATTTAGCGAAGCGGATAAGCATGACCTTCGTAACAAAATCCGCAGCTTGTATGTGGCGGACTACACCAATACCTGGCGTGCGGCTCTTAATGAAATCAGCGTTAAGTATTTTAGCGACATCAATGACGCGGTGTCAGTATTAGAAAACTTTACTGGCAACATTGAACCGATGCAGCGTTTGCTTCGCACTTTAGAAAGCAATACTCAAATGTATGCCAGTGTGCCTAAAGATGAAGCCGCGCAAAAAGAGCTGTTAAAAAATCCAAAATACAAAGTTGCTTCGCAGATTGATGCGCCCTTTGCTGAACTAAACGCTATGCTCAAGCCAGTCGGTGATAAGCCAGCGTACATCAATGAAGTATTAGTGGCGGTGGAAGAGTTACAAAATTACCTCAAATCTATTCAAGAAGCGCCAGATGTTGGTATGGCTGCGCTGGATGCCACCAAAGCACGCGTAAAATTAGTGAACGCTGATCCAATTTACACGGTGAAACGTATTGCATCAGGTTTGCCTAAACCGCTCGATACAATGGTGTCTAAACTGGCGGATGAGAGTTGGTATGTTGTCAAACAAGAAGCGATTAAGCACCTTGAAGTTCGTTGGCATGATGATGTTTACAAAACCTTTGAAGAGAAATTGGCTGGGCGCTATCCATTTAATGAGTCTTCCAACAAAGACAGTTCTCTTTCTGATTTTGAAGCATTTTTTGCGCCCAACGGCACATTAGACAACTTCTACAACAACCAGCTAAGAATGTTTGTGGAAGAAAATATTGCGGTCAATGATGACGATAACGCGCAGTCGATTATTCGCAAAGACGTTCTAGAACAGCTCAAGCAGGCGAAGAAAATTCAGCAAGCTTTCTTTAACCGCAAAGGGGTCTTAGACGTTAGTTTCTCGGTTGAACCGCTACGCTTGAGCAACAACAAACGCCGCAGTGTGCTGAATGTTGACGGTCAATATCTCGCTTATAGTCACGGCCCAAGAGACAGTGTCGAGTTGATTTGGCCAAATACGCTGCGTGATTCTGCGATCTCTAAAGTAACGTTAGTGCCGACTAAAAATAATATGTCGCCACGAAGTATTAATATCCAAGGTCCGTGGGCATTTTTCCGCTTGCTTGAACAAGGTGATGTGGTGGGTGCTAGTTCCACGTCGGTTGACTTTAAGTTTGCAGTTGACGGTGGTGAGATGATTTATCGACTCAATTCAGAGGCAGATATTAACCCATTCACCGAGCGGTTATTTAAGTCATTCAAACTCTCGAAAACCCTTTACTAAAATAATAGTGAGGAGCGATTGGTCATCGCTCCTCAACTCACTTAGGACGCTGTAGTCATGTCCAATATTGTATTTATCGACCACGCTCGTTTTCATTTGATAGATGATGCTGCCGCTGTTCGTCACATTGATGCCTACCAAAAGGTGAGAGATGAGATCAATCGTCGTAACAACCCATTATCAGGTGGTCCAGACTGGGCTGTGGTGAAAGTTGCTTGTGAAACATTAGCAAAAGGCCCGGGGATTGACCTTTTGCTGTGCGGTTATTACACCGTAGCCTGTTTAAAAATGCAGGGCTTAGCGGGATACGCCAATGGTGTTGAACTGCTGTGCTGCTGCTTAAGTAATTTGCCAAAACCGGACGTAAAATCGGCGAAAATGCGCAAGGAAGTGCTCGATTGGGTTAATGCTCGTGTAGTGCGGGAGTTAAAAGATCTGCGTCCGAATCATGAAGCACTGCGTGATTTATACCGTTGTGAGCGCTTTTGTGAGCGTATGCATGCCATTTTAGAGCTGCAACAGCCGGACTATTTGGTTGATTTCGAAGGAGTAGGTTTTGCTATTTTTGAACATATTGATCGTTTAGAAACGCAATATCATTCGCTGCTAAAGCGCCATACCCAAACGGAACAGGTTGAGCAGGTGCGTAATCAAAAGCGCTCACGTGTTACGCATGTGGCCGCTTTTATATCCGGTGTTCTTGGTGTTGTGATGGTGTATGGGGCCGTCACTTATTTGCCGTTTTTCAACTCAATATCTTATGCAACCAACCTAAGGTTACCTGCTTTACATACGCCAGAGCAGGTCAATGCGTTTCAACAGGCTAACTCGCCAGCCAAGCTTGAACAGTTGTCAAATGAGATTGTGCCATTGTACCGAGAGGCGATTGAGCAAAAAATGGCGCGCTCTTTTGAATCGGCTCGTGTTGAAGCCCAGCAAGTGTTGGATGCGTTATTGCAACTTTATCCCCAAACCGAATCGGTGCTGGAGGTTGATCGAGCGTTTGCCGATGCTAAGCGTGAAGCTCTGCAACAAACTGAGCGCTTTATGGAGCGTTTTAGTGAAACGCGAACCAAGATGGCTAACATCGCGCTGCTCGCGCAAAAAGGAAAATTAACCGAACTGCAAAGACAAACCAAATCGTTGGAGGAGTTCGCTATTAGTTTGTCTCCTATTTACGGGAGAGCTGCATATGTCGAAGAGTTGCTCAAAAAAGGTGATGTTGTACAGGCTGAACAGGAGTTTATGATTCTGAAGCAGCGGCTTAATAATTTGAGCTGGAAAATGGCCGAGCTCGACAAGCAGTTTGAGCATTTGACTGTGACACATAATCAGGAAGCTCAGACTCAATAAGCTGAGCAACAATTGGTTATTGAAGGGCAACTTTTTGCTCATATCAGGCAGTTTGTTGCCTTTGTCAATCGAGCTGTTTATAAGCTCATGAATATCAAAGAAAAATATCTGGCACTGCACTTGCTGTACTAGTGTCATTTTGCGATAAAAGA